>NZ_DDYV01000049.1:0-3374 GCF_002348205.1 Desulfobacter sp. UBA2225
AATGGTAAATACAACATCGGCACTCTTGACCGCATTTCGATATGAATCCGCCGCAATCGCCCCCTGTGCGACCAATTTTCGAATGGGTGCGGCAGAGCGGTTGAACACCGTCAAATTTTTGTTCTTTTTTAATAGATTTGCAGCCATACGGCTGCCCATAATCCCCAGTCCGATAAAGGCAAGTTCCATTTTACCTCCTTTTATGCGTATTCGGTATAGGCAGATAATATCATATTTGGGGGGCAAGATGACAGTGCCCAATAACTGATTATATTAAATCTATAAACAAAAACCAGATCGAACGGAGGTTATTATGGACAGCTTGATTACGCATAAATGTGTTCCCTGTGAAAAGGGCGGTTTAGTTGCAACAGCAGAAGAGATAGCAAATTTCAAACGCCAGGTGCCGGACTGGGAGATCGTTGATGTACAGGGAAACCAGACCCTGAAGCGAGAGTTTCGGTTTAAAAATTTTAAACAGGCCCTGGCCTTTGTTAACCGGGTGGGTGAGTTGGCTGAGGCCGAATATCATCATCCCACACTGGTTCTGGGATGGGGGCGTGTGGAAGTGTTGTGGACAACCCACAAAATAAAGGGCCTGCATAAAAATGATTTTTCAATGGCAGCCAAAACGGACGCTTTGGTTTGATTTTAAGTCACCATGAGACGGGTATGCGCCCAATAACTTCGTGTATTGTTTGGGTTGAAATAAAAAAAATATCATCAATTGCCCTCTTTGTTTTTTACGGACGGCATCCAGGCATGTAAGACGATTGGTTATGTCCGGCTGTCACCTGGTAACTACTATATTAAGTTCAGTATTATAAATGAAGACCAATACCCTGAAAATGATGTGCCTTTTGGCGCTTCTGGCTGCTTTCCCACCGTTATCAACGGACATGTATCTTCCGGCGTTGCCTTTGCTTCAACAAATTTGGCAGCAGCCTATGTCCGTGGTCAACCTTACCCTGAGCGGATTTTTCATCGGGTTTTGCATCAGTATGATGCTGTACTTGGCGGGGTCATCATGGCCTGGTTCTCCTGGAATTGGGTGTTTTTTATGCAGGCTGTCATGGGTATGATTGCCATGGGCGGCGTGTTTTGGCTCAAGGAGCCTTTGCAGGAACCCGAGAATGTCAGCATTTCTGAAACCATGGGGCTGTATCTGAAATTGTTTGGCAATCGGCGTTATATTGGTCTTGTCCTTCTTTTTTCTTTGGCTTAAGTCGGCCGCCAAGCAATTATCTGGTGCTGTTGCAGGTTGACCGGGGAGCGGGAACAGCATCCTCTCTTATGATTTTTCTCTATTTTATTGTGGCGGCATTTGCCATGTGGTTTATATCCCTTGACTGGACCGGCACCATTCACGTGATTGCCCGGATGGCTATTTTTTCTGCACTTTTCGTTCTTGCGATCTGGTTGCCGATGGTGAAAAAGCTCGACCTGAATGCCGGAGAGTAAATTCGGGTTTTGTTAGAGATCTTTTAAACTTTTTCAAGGGAGAACTTTTTTGCGGAAAGGCACCATGATATATGTGATGACTAACGGCCATGGCTCGATCTGGTTTTGTAAAAACATATAAATTGGAATCAGCCTATGACTTTTTATAGACGCAATTAAGGACTATATCCGGTACCGGAACCGAAAGAAATGGCTGTTTGTGGGGGAAAGTGATGAAGAAATATTTTACGGTGAAAATAGTGGCCTTAAGTGCCGTCATCCTGTTTGCCCTTTATCTGATTTTGACAGGACTTGTGGTACCCTGGGCCGGTAAACGCATTGCTGTTAACGCCCTGACCAAAACCCTTGAAAGGCAGACTCGGATTGAATCCATAACTTTTAATCCGTTCACCCTGGAAGCCCGGGTTAAAAATTTTGTTGTTGAAAGTAAAATCAAAGGGGAAAATTTGGCCTCGATTCAGGACGTTTATCTCAACCTGTCCGCCGCCTCCCTGCTTCATCTGGCCCCGGTGATTTCGGATGTTCAGGTGACAGCGCCTAAATTTTCTCTTCATTTGAATGAGGATAACTCCTTAAATATTTCAGACCTGCTTGAAGGGAATAACGAACCCACCGCACCGGAGCCTGAACCCGCTAAGGAAGGGTCCGATGCTTTGTTTGAGTTCAAGGTATTTAATGTAAAAATTACGGATGCGGCCCTGGTTTTCACCGATCATATCCGTTCGGTCACCCATTCAGTGACACAGCTGAACTTTGATCTTCCCCTGATCAGCAGCATGGAAAAGGATCTGGCAACGCCTATCAAAGCCGTTATGAATTGTCTGGTGAATAATTCCCGGCTGGATGTCAATGTAACGGGTGTCCCTTTTGACGCCACCCGGAAAATGTCGCTGTCACTGAGCATGCTGCCCCTGGATCTCAACTATTTTGTCCCTTATATTAATCTGCCGGCCCCTTATAAAATTAAATCCGCCGGTAACCTTGTCCTATCCGTTTCTGGCGAATATGAGATCCCGGCGGGGAAAACCGTTGAAGACCAAAAGCTTGCCCTTAACCTGCAAACCTTAGTGAAAAATTTTGATTTGGAGAATGTCTCCGGAGCCGATTTGTTCGTCTGCCCCTTGCTGAAAGTGGATGCATCGTCCCAGAATGTATTTGATATGAATTTTCTGGTGGACGAGGTATTGCTTGACCAGGCCTCTTTGTTTGTTGAACGCGATGCCCGGGGCGGCATCAATGTGGTTCCCGGAGGGCAGGGGATGAAAACGGCACAGCCCCCGGAGGCTTCCACCCGGACGTCGGATGCGTCAACCGTTGATACCCAGGGCGTTCAAGGTCAGGAACCAGCTGTGCAAGAAAACAAAAAACCGTTAAAACCGGTGATTGCACTATCCCTGCCCTTTACTGCGAAAATCAACCAGGCTGCCGTGAAAAATATGCATATCCGCTTCAGTGATAAGATGATATCGCCTGAGATGGTCAAAGAGATCTCCAGTCTGGACTTTAGCCTCACTGACATGAATGTCGGTTCCAAGGTTGAAGGAAAATATGACCTTCATATTCTGACCGGCGACGACGAAGAGATAAAAACCGCCGGAGAGTTTCATGTGCATAATGATCTGACCGCCAACGGCAATGTTTCCGTTAACGGTATTTCCCTTAAAAATTTCCGTCCCTATCTGGCACCCTATCTTGGCGATAATGTCACCCTTGAAAATGTGGCTGCCGCTCTAAATTTCAACATGGGTTTCTCCCAGGCCGGGTTGGGTGTTGAGGTATCCGACGGTCAGGTGACCCTGGATACATTCGGTCTGACCGAGCAGGGCAAAAAAGAGCCCCTGGTACAGTTCGACCGGCTGGCATTATCCGGGATCTCCTGCGACCTTTTAAAACAGGAGGCAGGCGTGCGGCTT
>NZ_DDYV01000005.1:0-10740 GCF_002348205.1 Desulfobacter sp. UBA2225
GGTGGTGAAAAACAATGTGTTTAATACGTTCTTCATGTTGTTGAATGCCGGATGAAATAAGAAACTTTGAATCAGGATTTTTTTTTGCAACAATGCCGGCTGTAGCCAGCATCACAGGGAGCAACTTGTCAATTTCAGCGGATCTGGAACCCGGAAGCATACCGATCACAAGATCTTCCCCCAGGTCTTTTTTATTGTCTTCGATTAAAACCGGCGGGCTTTGGGGATATTCATCGACCAGGGGATTTCCCACATAGGTGGAAGAGATTTTTTTGGCTTTATAAATGGGAATTTCAAAAGGAAAGATCAGTGCCACATGGTCCGTGACTTTTGCAATGGTATCCAGGCGTCCGGCATTCCACGCCCAGACTTTTGGGGCGATATAATAACAGACAGGAATATCATAATGCTGCTTGATAAAACCGGCAGTTTTCAGATTAAAGCCAGGATAGTCAATGAGCACAACAGCATCCGGGGGATCTGTTTTTAATCGTCGCTTAACCAGGGAAAACGCCTGTTTAATTGTACCTAGCTGCTTGATCACTTGAACAAGCCCCATGGCAGAGAGCTTTTCAATAGGGAAGAACATGTCTGCCCCCTGTTCTGCCATGGCTTTTCCGCCGATACCCGTAATCCGGATGCCGGGGCAAAGTTGTTTTAAGGCCCGCACCAGGGCTGCCCCGTGAAAATCGCCGGAAGGTTCTCCGGCAAGGATCATGATATGCCGGTTACCTTCACTCATGGATCTCATCCTCGGTCACCGCTGTTATGCAGATATTATATTTATTTGCAAGGGCAATCATTTTTTCACGGTCAAATGAAATTGATTTCTCAGCTTCAAGCACAAGCATATTTACGCCGGATCGGTGCATGGTTTCAATAGTGGTAGATCCGGATGCAGGCAGATCAAAGCGTAAATCCTGGTGAGGTTTGGATAATTTTACAACGGTGGCCCCATTGCCCCGGCTCAGCCGCCCTCCCCGCTCTATGGTGGCGTCCGTACCGTCGATGGCTTCTACAGCAAGGACGGTTCCATTGGAAATAACAATGCACTGACCGATGTCCAGACAGCCTAAGGCTTTGGCAAGCTTCCAACCCTGCTGTATATCTTTTTTTTCCGCCCTGTCAGGTTTCCGCTTGGTCCAGCATCCTTTGGGACTGATAAGTTCAGGCAGAAGAAAGGTGGACGGCACCAGGGTAATGCCCTGCTTTTCCAGAAAGTCCGCAAACGATGAAAGGATATTATCATCATGGGTCCCTGCTGTTTTGGCGATAAAGGCAAGGGCTTTGAAGTCCGGTCTGATATCTTTGAAAATATTGGCCTTACTGATGGAGCCCATGAGCAGTGCCCTGGTGACACCATGGGATTTAAAATAACGGATCAATTTGCTCAGCTGCCCAAGATAGAGCCATTCAAACCGGTGAGTCAGCTCGGCAAGCTGGGGATCGGTTTCACTGCGAAATCCTGCCCCGATCACTTGATATCCGTGTTCATGTGCCTTCCGGGTGAAAAGCAGCGGAAATTGGCCGCCGCCGGCAATCAGACCGATGTGAGAAGAACAACTATTGCCTTCGGGATCATTCATGGCAATTAACGTGTGATCCCCCGGTTGGAATTTTTTATGAATTCTAAGAAAGATACGATCTCAGGGAGTTGTTCAACTTCTGCTTTGGTTCTCTCGACGGCCTGGGTCACTGTCAATCCGATCCGAAAAAATATCCGGTATGCTTTTTTCAACTGACGGATGACGGAGGGATCAAAATGATGGCGCTTGAGCCCCACATTATTAAGGCCATGCAGGGTGGCCCTGTCACCTGCGGCAATGACATAAGGCGGAATGTCTTTTACCACACCGGATTTACCGCCGATGTAGGCATAGTCTCCGATTTTAACAAACTGATGAATGGCCACAAGGCCGCCTACCGTGGCATAGTTTCCGATTTCAATGTGTCCTCCAAGGGTGGAGTTGTTGGCAAGAATGACACCTTTGCCGGTTTTGCAGTCATGGGCAATGTGGGTGTAAGCCATCAGATAATTTTCTTCACCGACCTGCGTAAGCCCGCCACCAACCCCCGTACCTCTGTTAATGGTGACAAATTCACGGATAATGGACCCCCTGCCAATGGTAAGATAGGTGGTCTCGCCATGAAATTTAAGGTCCTGGGGGGCGCCGCCGATGGAGGCGTACTGAAAAATATTACAGTCCGGGCCTATGGTAACATGGTCATCAATCGTGCAGTAAGGACCTATGGTTGTACCGGATCCAATGGTTACATCGCCTTTGACAATGGTATAGGGGCCAATGGTAACATTTTCATCTATCCTGGCAGAGGAATCAATAATTGCCGTTGGGTGAATCGATTGAATCATGGTTGCTCCGTACTGCTGCTTTCGAGCTTTTTTACCCGTTTTTCAATGGAAAGCAGTCGTGTTCTTAAACTGGGTAGGCGGGGTATGATACGGGATACTTTCAGCCAGATTTTATGGGGCATGTGGGGAATACCTGAAACGACATTGCCCGGGGGAACATCAGCTGCAACGCCGGCATAGGGACCGATAATAGCGCCGTCTCCTATATTCAGGTGCCCGGAAATACCGGCTTTGCCTGCAATAATGACATCTCGGCCGATGGTGGTACTCCCGGCAATACCCACCTGGGCGACGATCAGTGTATTGTCTCCGATTTTAACATTGTGGGCGATATGGACCTGATTGTCCGTTTTAACGCCGTTGCCGATGCGGGTTATACCTAAAGTGCCCCTGTCAATGGTGTTGCAGGCACCGATTTCACAGCAATCACCAATATGGACGCACCCTGTATGTAACAGCTTGGCATGTGCGTGTCCCTCCTGGACAAATCCAAACCCGTCAGAGCCGATGACTGAATTGGGATGAATAATGGACTGTCTGCCGATCCGTGTTTTATCTGCCAGGGTGACATTGGGGCTGATTCGGCAGGCATCGTCGATCCGGCACTGCTTTCCGATCACCGTATTGGCCATGATGTGGACATGATTACCGATGGTGCAGCCCTGCCCTATGCTGACATGTGCCTCAATGCATGTGCCGTCACCAATAATGCAGTCATCTCCAATAACAGCCGAAGGGTGAATAAATTCCTTCAACGGCTCTGCAGGCATCAGATGCGCCACAATCTTAAAAAAAGCAAGTTTCGGATTATCGCTGTAAAGAAGTGTGATACCGGAAACCGCAGGGGCTTCGTTGGGAACAAGGATGATTCCGGCCTTTGTTTCGTTCAGCCGGGAAAAAAAAGAGTGATCCACCGCAAACGTCAGATCCTTGGGCCCGGCATCGTCAAAGGAGGATACCCCGGAAATGGTTTTGCCCGGATCCCCATGTGTCCGGGCGTTGACCATCGCAGCTATTTTTTCTGCAGTAAGCATGAATTATTTTTTCTTAGCGTAAATTGAATTGTATTCTTTGATTATCTCATCAGTGATATCGACCTTATCTGCAGCATAGATAACACCTGCCATCTTTCTTTCAATGATCACAATATACCCTTGTGCCTTTCCTATCTTGTTGGTGATGTCAAAGACATCTTTCTCTATTTGATTCACCCGTTTGTTTTGCATAATCTTCATTTCCTGGGTATAGTCGGCATTCATCTTTTTCAGATCATCCGCTTTGTCCCGAAGTTCCCTTTGGCGCTCAAGTTTTTTTTCAGAGCTGAGCACAAGGGCTTCACGCTCTAACGCGGCCGCCATGTCTTGAACTTTTTTTTCCTCGGCCTGAAGTTTTCCCTGAAGTTGTTCAAGTTTAGCCTTGAGGTCTTTCTGCATCACTTTGCCGGCACTTGATTCTTGTATTATTTTCTCAAAATTGGCCATACCTATTTTAGTGGTATCACCTGCAAACGCACTGCAGGTGAACATTGTGGCAATAATCAAAACTGCCGGAAATAGAATGTTTTTTTTCATGTATCCCTCCGAAAATAAAATTTTAATTTTTTAAAAAAATGCACCAATTGAAAAGTCAAACTGACCATCACCGGTACTCCTAACATCCTTACCATCTATAACAATACCATAGGCCAGTCTGATGGGCCCCATGGGAGAGTTCCATCTAAGCTCAAAGCCTGAACTGGAAAATTGATTGCCAAAATCAATATCTTCACCGTTGTTATATACATCGCCTCTGTCGTAGAAAAAGACGCCGTAAACCGCCTGTTCCTCTACAATGGGAAACATCATTTCAATATTGAACTGGAAATATTTTTCACCTCCGACCTCAATGGAAGAGTTATTTCTGGTACCGTTGATGTCCGTATCGTCAAACCCTCTGATGGAGTTGATACCGCCAAGATAAAAGCGCTCCCAGTCAATGTCCGGATCCCCATTAGTCCTGTCATCAAGATAACCGCCCTTGGCGTAGATGCCAGCTGAAAATTTCCAGAACAAAGGAAAAAGCAAAGCGGATTCACCAAGATATTTGGTAAAATCAATCTCACCACCTAAAAATTCGCCGGCATATTCAACGGATACTTTGTGATACATACCCTTGGTGGGCAAAAAACTGTGGTTTCTTGAATCATAACTGACATAGGGTGTAATACTGGAGGTAAGATAATTGCCTGCACTAACCGATGTATAATCGGATTCCACATCTTCAATATCAAACTTCTCAATGTTGTAAATTAAACCAATGGTGGTGTAGTCCCAGAATCGGCGCGAGGCAGCGCGCAGGGTGAGGCCCATGGCGTCCTTTTCATAATAATCGTATTCGTTTTCAAATTTATAGATATCAAATCCGGCTGAAATAGCTCTGTCAAACAACCAGGGTTCAGTGAAGCCGATATTATACAACGCATTCTCGCCAGACATCCGAATGGTAAATTTGCCTGTCTGTCCTTTGCCGAAAAGGTTACGCTCTTCAACGGAAACCTGACCGAATGCCCCGTCATCACTTGAGAAACCGCCGCCGAATGAAAAATTTCCCGTGGGTTTTTCTTCAACGGTGATCTGAACGTCCCGTCTATTTTCTTCTTCGGTTTTGACCGGTTTGATGTCGATATTCTGAAAATAGTCTTTGAACACGAGGTTCCTGTTCGAACGTTGGATTTTTGCCATGCTGTAAAGACCTTGCTCATCAATGGCAAGCTCTCTTCGGATGACCTTGTCCCTGGTTTTTTTATTACCGGTAATAATGATCCGGTTAAAGTAAACAAGCGAACCCTTATCAATGTCAAAGCTTATATTTACAATTGCGTCCGCATCATTCTTATCTGCTCTTGGGGTGACCCTGACATTTGCATAACCCTGGTTGGCATAAAAATCATTCAGGGTAATCATATCCTTGCGGACAAGTTCCCTGTTATACAATTCAGATTTTTGGGAAACCAGAAGCGATAGAAGCTCTTCTTCGGTGGTAAGAATATCCCCTGTAACATGAACCACACCATTTTTATATTGTTCACCCTCATCAATTTTAAACTGAATGGTAATCTCTTCTGTTCCCATATTCACTACGGGATCGGATACCTTGACATTGATAAATCCGTTGTTGTTATAAAAAGATTCTATGCGAAGCACATCATTGTCAAGTTCTGTTTCGTTGAGTTCTCCCGAAGATGTTATAAATGACCAGAATCCCTTTTCCTTGATCTTCATCTCATCTTTGATATCATCATCGTCGAAATATTTATTACCCTCAAATTCAATTTTAG
This sequence comes from Desulfobacter sp. UBA2225, assembly GCF_002348205.1. NCBI lineage: Bacteria > Pseudomonadati > Thermodesulfobacteriota > Desulfobacteria > Desulfobacterales > Desulfobacteraceae > Desulfobacter > Desulfobacter sp. UBA2225. The sequence continues at coordinate 5,688 of NZ_DDYV01000005.1, forward strand.
TAATTTTTACTTTTTCACCTTCGTCGATGTTGAAGATAATATCCGCCTGGTGATTTTTCAATGGTTTGACGTCATATGAAATCAGGCAGTTATAATAATTTTTTTCATAATAGAGGCGTTTAAGTTTATCCACATCAGTATTCAGCTTATATGCATTGAGAATGGACCCGGTTGACGTTCCTATGACCTCAAATAACTCTTTTTCTTCATAAACATGATTATTTTCAAAGCGAATATTACGGACACTGGGTTTTTCCCGGACTTCAAAAATAACCTCAACCCCCTTATCCATGTTCTCTTTTTTGATGACCACATCATCAAAATACCCCATTTTATACACGCTACTCAGATCATTGCCTAACGTAGTACGATTTAGAAGATCGCCTTTTCGGGATGAGATGACCCTTTGGATGGCATCTGCATCAACACGCACATTGCCTTTGATGGTAATAGCCGAAATGATTTTCTGCTGAAACAGTTCGCCGATAATATCTTTTTCCAGAGAGGTCATACCGGCATACAATTCCGATAGGCTTGGTGATTGTGAGAAAAAGGTTAAGGGTGCCTGTTTCTTGTACACATTGTGCATCTGCGCATCAATGCTCACAGCCTGTCCGGCTATAAAAATGTCACCGGTAAGGATCCAGTCAACACCTAAACGGACACCCTCCTGACGAAATTGCTCATAGTTCCAGTCCGTTGTATCAACAAAAACATTTGTAACCACTACGGTTGCGCCGTCTTTTTCAAATTTTTCCTTCAACATTTTCGACAGGGCCGGCGCAATTTTTTCATCAGACTGTTCTGCCTGGACATGAAAGGGAAATAGTGCCACTGCAACCCGCTCCTCGGCACACAAAAGGCCTGTTCCCCAAAGACAGAAAACCGTCGCGAGCAATACACTGAACTTAATATGTTTCATAATTGATCCTAAGTAACTTATTTAACTTAATTATTACTTTAACACCGGTACGATTTTCCCGTCTTTCAACGTCAGCCTTCTTTTCATTAAACCGGCCAGATCTGAATTGTGGGTGACCACGATAATAGTCATTCCCATTTCCTGGTTAAGTTCTTTCAAGAGTTGATGAACCGCACTGCTGTTCTTTTGATCCAGATTGCCGGTGGGCTCATCAGCCAGCAGCAGGGCCGGTGCCATGACGAGCGCCCTGGCAATGGCTACCCGCTGTTGCTCACCGCCGGACAGATCTTCCACCCTGTATTCGATTCGGGAACCAAGTCCTACCCTTTCAAGCATATTTACTGCATGTTTTTCAATAGTTTTTTTAGATTTACCACCTATCAGCCCAGGCAACATCACATTTTCAACGGCTGTAAATCCCTTGAGCAAATAGTGAAATTGAAAAACAAAACCAATATTTTTGTTTCTAAAGGCAGCAAGCTTTTCATCATTGTACCCCAGGATATCTTCACCGCTGAAGAACTGGCGCCCCTCATCAGGCTTGTCAAGGGTGCCGATGATGTTCAGCAGAGTGGATTTTCCAATACCTGAAGCCCCCACGATGGCAATGGTCTCCCCCTGGTGTATGGATATATCTGCCTTGTGCAGAATGTCCAGCGCAGCTGTTTTGGATACAAAAGACCGTGAAACCCCATTCAGTTGAATCAACGGCGCATCACCCATATCTTATAGCCTCCACGGGATTCATTCGCGACGCCTTATAAGAGGGATACAGGGTGGACAGAAAACAAATCACCAGGGCGGAGACAGCGGTTAAAATGACATCCGAATATTCAAGCTGAACCGGGAGTGTGGAAAAAGGATATGCCTCAGGCAACTTGATAAATTCGTACCGTTTGAGGATGTAACAAATAACCACCCCGAGCGTTGTCCCGATACCCGTGCCGATTATGCCGATAATCATCCCTTTTATGATAAAAATACGGCGGATCATGGAATTTGTGGCACCCATTGCTTTTAATACGGCAATATCACGGGTTTTTTCCATAACCATCATGATTAGTGCAGAAGCAATATTAAACGCCGCCACAAGGATAATCAGCGTTAAAATGACAAACATGGCGGTTTTTTCAAGTTTAAGCGCTGAAAAAAGACTGTGGTTGATATCCATCCAGTTGCGCAGGTAATACGGATAGTTAATGAATCCAAGTTCGTCTTGGCTTAAATCTTTTACCTTGAATATCTGATCGGTCCAGATGCCGAAAGCCGAAATTTTACCTTTGGCAGACACAAGGGCCTGGACCTGATCCAGCCGGGCGTAGGCCAGACTAGAATCGTATTCCGACATGCCGGATTTAAAGGTGCCGGTGACCACAAACTGCTTCATGGAGGGAATCTGCCCCATGGGCGAGATAATGCCCGATGTTGACATAAGGATCACACGGTCTCCTTGAACCACCCGAACGTTATCGGCCAGCGACTGGCCAAGAATAATACCGGGAAGACCTTTTGTAATCGTTTCCTGGTTCAATGCCTGATCAAGGGCTTCGGACGTGTATCCTTTGATCAGTGCAGCCCCTTTTTCCGGTTCAATACCTCTGATAATGATACCGGAAAAAGAGTCGGCCGTGCGTATCATTGCCTGGCCGAATAAAATGGGAGATACGGCTGTAACGCCGGGGGTCTGCCTGAGCGTATCCTCCATATCCGGATCAGGGCTAAAATGGCCGGAATAATTCATGATTAGAACATGGGGCTCCAATCCAAGAATTCTCTTTCTAAATTCTGTTTCAGATCCGCTCATGACGGCAATAACCACCACCAATGCCATCACGCCGAGAAGAACACCGGCCACGGACAAAAGAGTGATCAGGGAAATAAATCCCTCCTTGCGTTTAGCCCGCAGATATTTTCCGGCTATAAAAAATTCGGCTCCCACAGATACCTTTTATTGATTTTTCATATGTGGAAAAAGAATCACCTCGCGTATGGAGGCAGCATCTGTAAGCAGCATGACAAGACGGTCAATACCGATCCCCTCACCTGCTGTAGGCGGCATTCCGTATTCCAGGGCTTCGACATACTCCGTATCCATGATATGGGCTTCATCATTGCCCTCATCGCGCTGACGCACCTGCATGATAAAACGGTTATACTGATCTTCAGGGTCATTGATTTCAGAAAATCCGTTGGCAATTTCCCTTCCGGCAATGAATAATTCAAACCGGTCCGTAAGTTCCGGATCAGCTTCGCTTTTCCTTGACAGAGGGGAGACCTCCACCGGATATCCGGTAATGAACGTGGGCTGGATCAGCTTGGGCTCCACAAGTGCATCAAAAAGCTTGGTCATCACTTTGCCGTGACGATCCTTTTTGGCGATTTGAATATTTTCCTTTTCAGCATGTGCAAGCAAGGCCTGGGTATCATTGACAATGGCCGGATCAACGCCTCCGATTTCAGATAAGGAGTCTATCATGGAGATGCGTTTCCACCCCTTGGCAAAATCAATGGTAAGTCCCTGGTATTCAATGCGGGTCTCCCCGCAAATCTGGGTGACAATGTCGCAAAACATCTCTTCGGTCAGGTTCATGAGATCTTCATAGGTGGCATAGGCCTGATAGAACTCGACCATGGTGAATTCCGGATTATGCCGGGTGGAGACGCCTTCGTTTCTGAAATTCCGGTTAATTTCAAACACCTTTTCAAATCCGCCCACCACCAGTCGTTTCAGGTACAATTCCGGGGCAATACGCAGGTAAAGTTCCATGCCCAGGGCATTGTGCCACGTTTTAAAAGGAGTAGCTTCGGCACCGCCGGGCAATGTCTGCATCATGGGTGTTTCCACCTCCATGAATCCGTTTTCATCAAAAAAACGTCTCATGGCAGCCACAATGGCACTTCGTTTTTTAAAAATCTGCCGGGTATTTTCATTCATGATCAGATCAAGGTACCGCTGGCGATATCTTTTTTCAGGGTCCTTGATGCCGTGAAATTTTTCAGGCAGCGGCCTTACGGATTTGGATAAAAGCCTAAAGCTTTCGGCAAGCAGGGTCCATTCACCGGTTCTTGTCTGGAACAAAGGCCCCTCAACACCCATGAAATCACCAATATCCAGTTTTTTAAACAAAGCATATACATCATCTCCCACCTTGTTTTTCTGGATATATACCTGCATCTGCTCACCAGCATCCTGAAACCGGACAAATGAAGATTTCCCCATTTTATTAATGGCCATCATACGGCCCGCCAGGCAGAATTTGCGGCCGTTCTCGCCCAGGGTTTCCGGATCGTGCTCTATAATGTCCTTTACTTCACAAACCCTATGATCCGGCTTGAAATCATTGGGATAAAGGCTGATGCCTTCGGTTTTTAGCTCGTTTATCTTTTCTTTGCGAATCTCAAGAAGGTTGCTTGTTTTGTTATCCATAAAAATAGCTGCTTTCGTTTATATTTAGGCTCCGGATTTATAAATAAAAAGGGGCCGCTTCGTTTTTGATTTAAAACGTTAAGGCACGGTAAACCCCATGAATAAAAACATGGTAAAATAGCGTTTTTGTATAGCCTTGTCAATGACGGCGCGAGGGGGTAAAAAGAATCACATAAAAAACATCCCGTGGCCTTTCCGGACCACGGGATGGTTTTTGTTCTCACCGGTTTCAGGCTGCGGTTTCTACCCCTGTCCACCCTTTTTCAAGCCCCATGGCCCGGGCCAGCAATTGGGTAAGGAGTATGGCAGGTATGGGGTTTGTTGATCCGGATTTCAGGATAAGCTCCCGGCCGTGTTCAAATTGCATGTGGCAATAATTACATGCCGTACAGATTATATCCGCCCCTTCCTGTTCTGCCGTTTCATATTTTGTCAGGATAAAGCCCTCGCCCAGAGGGGTGTTTTTATCCAATAAGGGATTGCCGCAGCATTCCAGCCGTTTGGACCAGTTTACGGGTTCCGCTCCGGTCAGTGTGATAATCCGTTCAAATATCGTCGGTGCATCGGGGCGGTCATCGAACCCAGTGATGGTTGAGGGGCGCAGCGCATGACAGCCGTAGCTTGGGGCCACTTTTATCCCGTCAAGGGGATGGGTAATGTTTTGCCGTATAAGGTTTTTATCGATCTCCCGGTCCAGGAGGGTC
>NZ_DDYV01000215.1:0-4443 GCF_002348205.1 Desulfobacter sp. UBA2225
ATTCAGAAAAGAGTGCATCCAATTTTTCTGCCAAAGACTCAAACGGGCACTCGATATTATGAAGCATTATTAAGGAAAACCCAATGAAGAAGCTGTTTATCCCGGTCATAGGTGCAGGCTTGCTATTATGAGCATGGCCCCCCTGGATTGTATAATGATCCAGCGAGAGGCATTAGGGCTTGACCAAACAAATGGGAACATCTCTATTACATCGGAAAAAGCCTTTGCACCCATTTATGTGGTTGAGCCCCTGAGTCCTCATTAAGCAAAGATATTATCCGGCTTATAGGGATGAGTACCCTCGATCACGTCAACCCCTGATTTTGCCTTGATTTTTTTAATGATTGTATCTTTATGGGGACAGTGATCAGTAATACAGGGGGCAATATGAATCTTGGTTACTTTTTCGCCCATGGGTTTATTCCACAGACTCACCTGGGCCAGCCGGGTGACAATAGTTGCCCCGGGACAATCACCGCAATTGATCATCCCCATGATCTCAGCGTCCTTGTCTTTGTAGGCCGCGAATTCACCTTCTTTGCGGTTAAAGCCCACCAGGCATCTGCTGCACCCGATGCAAACATCATCCATCGCTTTTTTACAACCCACAATTAATATTTTTTCCATTTCTTTCTCTCCTTTACTTTTGGGATTAAAAAATTGCTCAACCTCACAGGGAAGAACTTAACGCAAAAAATACGCCACATCAAAGAACAATCATAGGGTAAATAAAATTAAATCATATTTTCAATACATTATCATTATACCGTAATAATTCTTATTTTCCTGAAGCAAAAACCGTATCATGAACCAGAACCACCAAGTCGCACAGATGCAACCCTTGTTTGAATTCAACAGCAGCTGATGCATTTTTTATTTCACGCAATATAGGCAATCTTTGCTCATATCTAACCGATGGCCAGTTGCTCCTATTTTTTCTGACATGATTATCTTCGTGGTATTGATTTTCCTGTTAGTGAATTATATTAACGACATACAAGCAATTAGAAAAAAGCAATCGCCTGATTTCATTGTTTGTTGTGGTAAAAATTTTAAAAAAAGCTTAATGGATACCTTCAATAAAATCTTGAGCAGTCCAAATATACTTTTCAGGAGTCACATACTGATTGCCAATCTTCAATTTTTAATTCTTCTTTGGGGAATCAACCTGATACCGGTCTTTCTGGCCTATCTCATGGAGGAAAAATGGGATACCCCGGTTGACAGGGGTATACAGCTCAGTGACGGACAGCCTCTTCTGGGCAACCACAAAACCGTCCGGGGGGTGGTCGGAGGGGTCTTGGCTGGCGGTGCTGGTGCCCTCATCCTAAACCTGCCACTATGGTTTGGGGTGTCGATCGGGATACTTAGTATGGCCGGGGATCTTTTGAACAGCTTTATTAAACGGCGCATGGGCAAAACCGAGGGTCAGGAATTCCCTGTCATGGACCAGTTCCTGGAAGGGGGATTGCCCTTGGTAGTCCTGGCCCCCATTGCCCAGGTCTCCTTGGTCGGCGGGATATTCATTCTTCTGATTTTTGTTGCCACGGCCCATGCCGGTGCCAAATTCCTGAACCAGGTTCTGAAATCAGAGCCATTTGCAGGATACACTCGACGACTGAGGTATAGGACCCGGTTCCGCGAGTGGCGTGGTTGTCAGACGATCGGATATCCTTTTCATCCCATCATCAACATAGAGCGGACCCTGTATTATCACCTCTTCATGAAAACAGTGTTCAAAGGCCTGGGGCTATATGAACGAGGAAAGCAGAACGCCTTGGATATAGATTGCAGGGAACTGGAGTTTGTTTTCCCCGACCTTCCCCCGGGCTTCGATCGATATACGATCTTATTCATATCTGACCTTCACCTGGATTGTATGGAGGGAATTACTGAAAAGGCCAGGGAGATTGTGTATAAATTGAGTCCGGATCTCTGCATCCTTGGCGGGGATTATCGGACCGAAGCCTGGGGTTCCTATTCTATAGCTTTAGAGAACATCAAAAATCTGCTTGCCGATATCTGCCCCAAAGACGGAATTTTTGCGGTTCTGGGCAATCATGACTGCCTGGAAATGATCACCCCGCTGCGGAAAAGAGGGGTAAGGTTCCTGGTTAATGATAATGCTGTCATTGAGAGGTCAGGAGACCGAATATGGATCGCAGGAGTGGATGATCCCTATTACTTTGAGGGTCATGACCTTGAAGATGCATTTATTGGTATTCCGGAAAACGGTTTTTCCATCCTGGCGGCCCATACTCCGGCGATTTACAAGGATGCGGTTGGCTTCGGTCCCAAGCTCTACCTCTGCGGCCACACCCATGCCGGCCAAGTGCAGATTCCTGGAATCGGACCGGTGATCACCCATTCCAGGGTGCCCCGAAAAATGGTCTATGGCCAATGGCAGTTCGATTCCATGATGGGGTATACCAGTTCAGGATTAGGCACTTCCGGCCTTCCGGTCCGATTCGGCTGCCGGGGAGAGGTGGTCCTGATCCGTCTGAAAAGAGGAATGAAGCAACCTATTCGACCGAGTGAATAGAGATGTGTTACCATTTATTTGAAAGCAACTGAAAACATGATCTATTATCGTGAAACCATTGAAACCGTTTTATCGCATTTGAAAGTTACCCGGCACGGGCTTGATGAGAAGGAGGTTGAGGCCAGAAGGGAACAGCACGGCCTGAACCAACTGGAAGTCAGCACTTCGATAAATCCTTTGCTGGTTTTTATCGACCAATTCAAGAGTTTTATTATCTATATCCTGCTGTTTGCCGTGGTATTTTCCCTTCTTATCGGCGAATATGTGGATTCGATCATTATTCTGATAATCCTGCTCGCCAATGCCTTTATTGGATTTTTCCAGGAACTAAGCGCACATAACTCTCTGGAATCACTAAAAAAGATGACAACAATCCAGACAACCGTAATCCGTGACGGCGTTCGCAAAATGATTGATGCGAAATACCTGGTGCCGGGTGACATATTTTATCTTGAAGCAGGTGATAAAGTGCCGGCCGACGGCAGGATAATCAATGCGGTGCGCCTTAAGGTTGAAGAGTCTGCGCTCACCGGTGAGAGTGTTCCGGTTGAAAAAACCGATGCGCCCATAAATGCCGACGTGCAAATGGGTTCGCAAACCAATATGCTTTTTGCCTCAACAGCAGTTGTTACGGGTAACACCCTTGCGGTTGCCATTTCAACCGGCATGCAGACCCAGATCGGCAGAATAACCTCGCTCATTAAAGAAGCCAAAGAGGAAATGACGCCCCTGCAGAGGCGGTTGGACGTTTTCGGGCGCAAGCTGGGGTATGCTATTTTGTCCATTTGCTTTGTCGTTTTTTTAGCATATTTTACCAAGGAGTTTATGGGGCATGGAACGATTTCCGGCCACACCTTTATCGCCTTTGCCTTTATCGCCATAAGCCTTGCTGTGGCGGCAGTGCCGACCGCCTTACCCGCTGTGGTTACCATCGCTCTCAGTGTCGGCGTCAAGCGTCTGCTCAGGAAAAAAGCCCTGGTTCGCAAATTGTCTTCCGTGGAAACACTCGGCAGTTGCGATATTATCTGTACCGATAAGACCGGTACACTTACCGAGAATCAGATGACCGTTCGCCATGCCTGGACCTTTGACTCGGAGGCGTCCTTGACCGGGGCCGGCTATAATCCGCAAGGAGAGCTTTCACAATCGCTGAATCCGCTCTTGTTTCATATAGGATCTGTCTGTAATAACGCCACGCTCAATCAAAAAGATGGTACCTGGATGGTCACCGGTGATCCGACTGAGGCAGCCTTGATTGTAAGCGCCATCAAAGCAGGTTACGACGGCTTGGACCAATTTATCAGAAAAGATGAGCTCCCTTTTGATTCGGGTCGAAAACTCATGAGTGTTCTCACCGAAAGAAACGAAAAGAAAATGGTCCTCACCAAAGGGGCGCCGGATGAGATCCTCAAACGCTGTAAATATGTTTTGATTGATGGAAAACCGGAGAGAATAGATGACAGAATGAAGGCGCAGGTCATTGAACAAAACGATATTTATGCATCCCGGGCCCTGCGGGTTTTGGCCTTTGCATACAAAGAAGTACGGTCGGAAAAAGAGTTTAATGAAGATGATCTTGTTTTTGTCGGCCTGCAGGCCATGATTGATCCGCCCAGGCCCGATGTGATCGAGGCGATCAAGAAGACACAGGGGGCAGGGATCAGGACCATCATGATCACCGGGGATTATAAGGAAACCGCCAAGGCCATCGGCAGGGAGGTCGGTATTGTCGGCAAGGTTTTGACCGGTGATGATATCGAAACCATGACCGATAAAGACCTGGAGGGTGTATTAAAGGATGAAACAAATATTTTTGCCCGGGTGATGCCTGAACACAAGCAGCGCATTGTGAGTTCACTGCAACAACTCGGTCATATGGTGGCCATGACCGGTGACGGCGT
>NZ_DDYV01000192.1:0-12866 GCF_002348205.1 Desulfobacter sp. UBA2225
CCCAGATTACCGCACCCAACTCAACATCCTTCTCCTGCCCGTCAGCCTTAAGGGTAAAATCAGCTTCATTAAGTGCTGCAAATCCCCACCATCCGGCCTTGGGTGCAGCATAGGTGAATACGCCGTTGGCATCGGCTTTGATGGTCTGGGTCACCATATAATCAGTGGGGGCTTGGGACTTTCCGTCTTCGTTGTAATATTCCACCTCAACTTCTGCATAAGGCACGGCTTTGCCATTTAACTTTACAATACCCTGGAATATATTACCGGCATACTGTGCAAACGGTTTGGACAAAGGAACGATTTCTGTTTTCAGACCGATCTCCTGGTCCCATCCTTCGTCATCACCGAACGCGGTCACTACGGTTTTGGTATAATGAATGATAAAGCAGTCTTCGGCAGATTCCCAGTAGGGCGCGGGCTCCATGTAGAACATGTAAACGCCTGGTTTTTTGATTGTGTAATCTGTTTTCCAGGCGGTGTGATCCATCACTTTTGCCTGTTTCAATGTGCCCAGAAGATCCTGTGCTTCACCGTTGGCGCGCAGGGTAAATACCTTGGGTTTGACAAGTTCCATCCCCACACCTTCAAAGGGATGGGAAAAAGAGGCTGTGATATGGACGGTGCGGTCTTCGTCCTGCATAACCATGTTGTCCGAAGGAATGACCATTCCGTAGTGTGCCTGGACACTTACGGCAGTAAAAATAAGAACAAGAGATATGAGTCCGGATGTGATCAGCGCTTTTTTCATTGTTTTTTTCCTCCTGTGAATCCTTGAAGTGTTAAAAATACGAAATAATATTAAAAACTTAACTTTCAACCTTCTTGGCCGGGTCCGAAAAAATAATGAAATTTAATTTGAACCACAGGCTTCATGCCTGCATTACAAAGTCTCTTTTTGTATCTTAAAAAAAGAATTGAATCAATTGGAAATTTTTAACCGGTTGCTCATGCCCTGCCTGATTAGTGCCTGATCCGACCTGTTTATGACCTCTTTTGAACAGCAAGAATTGCCTGGTTTATCGGCAATTCTTACCGTATAGTCATATAAACAATTCTCCTTCGCTGCGGAACACCCGGTTAATTCCGTTTTTGGAAAATACAATCTGCCACAGCTGATTGCGCCGGGTCCTGAAACTGGCTGCGCAGGAGAGCAGATAATAGGTCCACATGCGGAAAAATCGCATGTCGTATTGGTCTTTGACTAAATTCCAGTTCTTAGTAAAATTTTCATGCCAGGCCATGAGGGTTCTATCATAGTAACGGCCCAGGTTATGCAGGTCTTCCAGAATAAATAATCCTTCTGCGGCTTGGGAGACCTGCCTGGCGGAGGGGACCATGGAATTGGGGAAAATATATGTGTTGATCCAGGGGTCCGTTCCTTTGGCAGAGGTGTTTCCTGCGATGGTGTGCAAAAGAAAAAGCCCGTCATCTTTCAGGCACCGATGAACCACTTTCATAAAGGTTCTGTAATTTTTCCATCCCACGTGTTCAAACATGCCGATGGAAACAATCCGGTCATATTTTTCATTCAAGTTACGGTAGTCGGACAGTTCAATTGTTACCTCAAGGTTTTTGCACTGTTCCCGGGCATATTCTGCCTGCTCTTTTGAAACGGTAATGCCCTTGACTTTTACGCCGTAAGTCTCAGCCGCATATTTTGCGAATCCGCCCCATCCGCACCCGATATCCAGAACTGTTATTCCAGGTTTGAGACCGATTTTTCGACAGATCAGATCCAGCTTTCCGGTCTGGGCGTCATCCAGATTGTCTGCCCGGTGCCAGTATCCGCAAGAATAATTCAGCCCTTTATCCAGCATGATTTTGAAAAGGGAGTTGCCAATATCGTAATGCCTTTGTCCGATGATAAATGCCCGGGTTTTGCTTTGAACATTTATAACCCTGGCTTTGAAAATTTCCCAAAGGAGGGCCGGCTTCATGGACTTTACGTTTTTATCTAACCGGAATTCAAGAATTCGTTTGAAGAATTCATCCAGAGCCTTGCAATCCCACCATCCATCCATATAGCTTTCCCCCAAGGCCAGGGAACCGCCCGAGATGATTCTTTGGTAAAATTGAGGGTTGTTGATTTGAATATCCCAGGGACGATCCCCATTGATCTGGATATCCATTGGTTTTAAGATTGATTTGATAATTTGTTGTGCTCTTTTTCCTTTCATGGTTCTCCTTCCTTTCCGGCCCTGATCCTGCTTTTTGGAAGGAATGCAAGTTCAAAGGGCCAAATGAATGAAAGACCTGGAAAGCCTGTTTAATTATGCAGGCTCAAGGCCTTGGTAATTAACGAGTATGTATTTTGGCATAAAAGAAAGAGGTTTTCAACTTTATTAGAAAGTTCAACGGTGTTGTTGAAAAAAAACAGGCAGCAGGTCTTTTAAAGTCTGCTGCCTGTGACGGTCACTATTTATTTTTGGAACTTAATTCCGGGAACTGATGATAAAAGAATTCAGTTACCTGGCTCTCGGTTTTGCTCTCCTCATTTTCCCGAAGCTCTATACGCCGGATTTTTCCGGAGATGGTTTTGGGCAAAACTTCCACAAATTCGATGATTCTGGGAATCTTAAATTTGGCCAGCACTTCAATGGTGTGTTTGAACAGTTCCAGGGCCAGTTCCTTTGATGGTTTGTGTCCGGGAACCAGGATAACAAATGCTTTTACCAGTTGGTGACGGTTGGGATCCGGCACACCCACTACGGCAGTCTCCATGACGGCCGGGTGCTCAATCAGGGCACTTTCCACCTCAAAGGGACCTACCCGGTAATCACTGGTTTTGATGACATCGTCGGCGCGGCCCACAAACCACCAGTAGCCGTCCTTGTCAAAGGTGGCTTTGTCACCGGTGAAATAGAGTCCGTGTTTAAATGCTTCAGATGTTTTTGCCTCGTTGTTGATATATTCCTGAAACAGTCCAATGGCGCGCCAGTTGGACAGGCGAATCACGATATGGCCGGTGATGTCAGGTTCTGTGATCTCTTTTCCTTCGTCATCGGCGAGAATGACATCGTACATGAATGCGGGATATCCAAAGGACCCCAGGCGCATTTTGCCTTCCATCCAGGGCGGATTGCCGATCATGGCTGTGGATTCTGTCTGGCCGTAAAAATCCCGGATTTCAGTGCCCGTGGCTTTCCGCCACTGGTCAATGACTTCCGGATTCAACGGTTCGCCTGCACTCAACGAGTACTTCAGGACCGAAAAATCATACGCTGCCAGATCAAGGCCCACAAAAGCGCGCCAGGCCGTGGGCGGTGCGCAGAATGAATTGACTTTATATTTGGCCACAAAGCTTAGGTATTTTTTAATATCCAGCGAGGTGAAATTAAACCCTGTGGCTGTACCGCCGACGTTAAGTGGACTGAAAAAGCTGCTCCATGCCCATTTAGCCCACCCGGGCGCACTCAAGTTGTGATGAACGTTTCCGGGTTCAAGCCCAATGATCACGGCTGTTGACAGATGGCCCAAAGGATAGGAGGTCGCGGAATGCCCCACCCGTTTGGGAAGTCCTGTAGTGCCGGAGGTGAAAAAGCAGAAGAGAACATCCTCACGGTTAATGGTTGCAGGTGATGCTTGGGCAGATTCCTTTGCAATCTCAGGATAGGATGTCCACCCCTCTTTAGCACCAAGGATAAGTTTAGCCTTGGGGGTGCATCCGGCCTTAACCAGGGCATCGTCCACAAGGTCAGCCAGACTCTCATGGGCAATAATAACATCCGGCGGATACGCTTCAAAACGGAACTGGATTTCACGTTCGGTCATGGTGGTGGCTGTGGGAACGGCGACAATACCGCCTTTGATGGCAGCAAAAGAGGCAAACCAGGTCTGGGGGACAATGGGCGTCAGCATATAAAGATTGTCGCCTTTCTCAACCCCCTTTTTACGCAGATAATTTAACATCTTGTTCCCGTTTTCAGCCAATTGGGTATATGTATACTTTTCTTCTTCATCTGTATGCAGGTCCGCCCAGATAAGCGCCAACTGGTGCGGGCGCTCTTTGACGTGTATATCTTCGAAAATTTCCTGGGCCCAGTTAAAGGTTTTGGGCAGTTCGGCTGAATTCAGTTTTTTAAAAAATGCTTTTGCCTGGATTTCACGTTGGTCCATATCCTGGATCCCATTGAGTGCCATCACCTCTTTATAAAAGCTTTTCAACGTCATTGGTTCTCTCCCGGTTAAGTTTATTCCACATCCTGTTTTAAGGCCGCACCTGCCTTGCCATCTAAGGCAAAAAACCGCAAGAAAGGGCGGTAATTTAGAAAACTTTCATTTATACCAGGCCGACAGTTTTCTACCAATCGGTTAAAGGCTTAATTTTTATGTCAGTGTATTGTGTGCTGTATTATGGATGAATTTATTCGCAACATGTAGGTTTTAAGCCTACATTGGTATAATTAAATTAATTTGAGGCGATGCAAGCCGTAATTCTCCCCTACCTATTTCTGACAATCACGATAAATCCACCTTTTCATCTTTCATGAGCTTCAGACAGGCGTCCACAGAAGGAGCATGATATCGAATTCCCCGACCATTGCGTATCTCCTCCAGTGCTGCGTTCATGCCCAGAGACGGCCTGTAGGGACGGTGCGATGATATGGCCTCCACCACATCGGCAACTGTCAGTATTTTTGATTCAAGAAGAATTTCCTTATCGGTCAAATTCCTGGGATAACCCGAACCGTCAAGATATTCGTGGTGCTGGTATACCATTTCCGCAACCGGCCATGGGAAATGAATATTTTTCAAGATATCGTACCCCACCTGGGGATGGCATTTGATTATTTCATGCTCCTCGTGGGACAACATGGTCGGTTTAGACAGGAATTCCGACGGCAGGGCAATTTTGCCGATATCATGCAAAAGTGCGGCAAAGTGAAGTCCTTCAATCTGATGATCTGAAAGTCCAAGTTCTCGTGCAATGGCACAGGCCAATCGGTCAACCCGTGTCTGATGGCCGGCAGTGTAAGGATCACGTTTTTCCCCAGCGTAGGCCAACGACTTTACCGTCTCCTCAAGGTTTGCGTGTAGGACGTCTCGACTCTTTTTAAGCTCTTCCATGGCTTTTTTTCGGTCCGTGATGTCCCGGGTCACCCCTCTGTAGCCCAAAAACCCGCCGTTTTCCGAAAAAACCGGCAGGGCATTGTTTTCGACAACCACATTCTCGCCGTTTTTTTTCTGGCATGTAGTTTCAAATCCTTTAAATGGCTTTTGGCGGCCAAGCAGAGTTTCGAAGGTTTCCTGATACAGATCCTTTAAATCTATGGGCACGAAATCCATCATGGTTTTGTGCATTGTCTCTTCCGAGGAAAAACCCAGCAACGCCTCCACCCTGGGGCTTGAATAGGTATACTGACCCTTTTCATCGCTTTCCCATATCCAGTCACTGGTGTTTTCCAGAAGGCTGCGAAAGCGCTCTTTGCTTTCTTTCAAAGAAATATTCAGTACGTTTCGTTCAATGAGGGTACGCATCAGTACCCTGTCGGCCTTCATTGTCTGGCGAATGGAATATAGGGACAGGATCAGGACGATGCCCAGAATAGCTGTGGAGATGGCAATAAACCTATTGCGTATGGCGTCGATCTCCGCATAAATGTCACTGAGATACATACCGGTACCCACAATCCAGCCCCACGGTTGAAAGCCTTTGATATATGACTGTTTATCAGTCATTTTGTTGGGATCGTCTTTCCATTGCCACTGATAATCAACATACCCGGCGCCTTTGGTCGCAACCACCTCTTTCCAACTAAAATAAAGCGTTTTGAAACCTGAATCCTGAATCTCCTCAATGTCCTTGTTCACAATATCCGGGCGATACGGATGCAAAATCATCCGTGGCGTCATGTCGGCAATCCAAAAATAATCTTTTTTTTCAGGACCGTACCGGAGTGTACCGATCCGCAGGAGTGCCCGTTTCTGAGCTTCGGCCCGGGTCAGTTCGCCGGAGAGCTCGCGTTCGTGGTAGTTCTCAACCAGGCTCCAGACCGTTTCGGTTAACTCGCGGATCAATTCCTGCTTCCTGCTGATAAAGGTTTGTTCAATATGAGGAAGAAAAATAATAAACATATCTATGACATAAAGAAAAATTGTCAAAAGTGCCGGCACTGCAATTCGCCGTGAGGTGGTCTTGAACATCTTCCGCATGGCTTTTTCCAACATACGACCCGCCTCCCCCAAAAAAAATAAAATAACTGCTTAAATTTATTATTAATATTTTTTCATAAATTTATAACAATGTCAATCTTTCCCAAAGACAAACCAAAGCGCCTCTGAATTTCCTACAAAATAACGCTCCACTTCCCAGAACCGTAAGCTTATTTCTGAATCAAAGCGCATTGGGTGCTGAAATTTTTTGCATTGCTGATCTCAATAAAAGAAGCACCCAGTTCAGGCCCGAAACTGCCGGAAAGCACAATAATCCGGTCGTCATCTTTAAAATTTTGGTCTTCAATTAAACGGCAGATGGAACCTCTAACTGATTCCCTTGGACTTGCCCCCAGAGGTATGTACTCGGAGAATACCCCAAAGGACAAAGAGAGCATGCGCATCACTTTTTTATCGTAAACCTGGGCGAAAATCGGGCTGTCCCCCCGGTAGGCGGCCAGGGCCAAAATGGTTTTTCCGGAAAGAGAATCCGCTACAATTCCTCTGGTATTCAAACGCAGGGAAGATTTTACTGCCGCCTTGGCAAGATAGTCTGTCAGTTTGTCTTTACTTGAATAGGGGACATCAATGAAGGAGCTTCTTTTTTCCTCCACCTCCCGGGCAATCCTGGCCATGGTCAGCACCGCTTGTTCAGGATATTTACCATTGGCCGTCTCACCGGAGAGCATCAACGCGTCAGTATGATCCAGGCAGGCATTGGCCACATCAGAGACTTCGGCCCTTGTGGGCCGTGGTGAATGAATCATGGAATGCAGCATCTGGGTGGCCACAATAACAGGGCGTCTACGTTCTATACAAGTTTGAACAATATCTTTTTGAATCAAGGGAATTTTTTCAGTTGGAATTTCCACGGCTAAATCCCCCCTGGCCACCATCACCCCATAGGCATGTTCCAGAATTTCCAGAAGATTGTCCACCCCCTGGGCATTTTCAATTTTGGCAATGATTTTGATTGAAGATTTTTTCTCATCAAGAATATTTTGAACGGCCAGAACATCATCTTTGTTGCGAACAAAGGAGTGGGCAATAAAATCAAGATCCTGGTCTGCGGCAAATGCAATAAACCCCCTATCTTTTTCGCTTAAAGCCG
The DNA here is from genome assembly GCF_002348205.1 of Desulfobacter sp. UBA2225. NCBI lineage: Bacteria > Pseudomonadati > Thermodesulfobacteriota > Desulfobacteria > Desulfobacterales > Desulfobacteraceae > Desulfobacter > Desulfobacter sp. UBA2225. Next base: position 7,268 of record NZ_DDYV01000192.1, read on the forward strand.
GCAATTTAACATGAACTGATGGAATATTGACACTTTTTCTGGGGTAAATTACCCCGTCATTTTCCACGAAACAGTTGAGATAGCCGTCCGCCTTCTCTTTCACTTTCAGTGCAATGCATCCGTCATCAATGAGAATGGAAGAACCAACCGGCACATCATCAACAAAATGCGAATAGGATACACAGATCACATCCGCCTTCGAAACTCCGCCAGGCTCTCCTTTGATCCGGATATAATCCCCGGAGACAACGGACAAAGGCTCTTTGGCGTCACAGGTTCTGATCTCAGGGCCTTTGGTGTCTAAAAGGATGCCGATTTTGTCCGACACCTTGCGAGTATTTTCAATAACTTGCCTGGCATCATCATGACTCATATGAGCCGTATTCAAACGCACCACGTTCATTCCGGCCCTATAAAGAGTTTCAATGAATTCCACTGAACAGTTCAGGTTGGATATGGTCGCTACAATTTTGGTTTTACGCCTTTTCAAAGCAAATCTCCTTTTCGGCACAATGCCATGATAAATTTTCTAAGACCCGGCAACGGTATCGCAAGAAAAAAAACAGCATTTATTTGCCGGGCCTGCGGCACAGGACCATAATAAAATTCTCAAGTCCTGTGACCGTATCCCCCCCGGAGGATTTAATACGATAATCAAGATCGGCAAGTGTAGACAATGCGCATGTCAGTTCTTCCAGGGCAAAGTTTTCGGACTTTAAAAAATTCTGAAATATCGGATAAGCATTTTTTGGATTGGGCGCCAGCAAAAGATCATTGGCCGGCAGCTTGCCGGAACGGGTCTCATCTTTATCGTTCCCAACCATAAAAAGGCCCATCTTTTCTTCATCCGCCTTCAGCGCGTTTGCATCCCAATCCATCATTGCAGGCAAAAGCATCTGCTTGAACGCATTGAACTGCATATGTTTTAAAGAAGGTCCCCCTGCCCTGCCCGTATTCAAACCTGTTGTAAAACATTTGATGGCTAAAAGTTTTCTGATCTGGTTTTCAAAAGTTTTTAAAATCTGTAGCGGATGAAACCCGTCGGACAATAAGCCCGATAAGACGGTAAGTGCTGTAGAGACATCCCGGTCCATCACCGCATTGGTCAGGGTAAATATGGGGTCTTTTTTATCCTTGTGCACCACAGCCCCAACATCAGCTACTGAAATCCGGTTTCTGCCCCCGGTATATGTCAGAAGTTTTTCAATTGCATTTGCAAACAACTCCGGATTAAATCCTGTCTGGTCCACAAGCGCTGCAAAGGCATCCGGGGCCATCTGCTTTCCTGTTTTTAACAGCATCTGCCGGCTGATATCCTGCAGCACGGCCTGCTGTTCTTCAATGTCGGCCTTTCTTGCGCCCGTGGCAACACTGCAGTCCACCACCAACCCGTGTTCAAGGATAAGCTTGTATATCTTTTTTCTGCGATCCGGTGTACCCGTGGTAAAGACGAGCACATGATTGTCAGGGATGCCCTCTTCAACAAGACGGATCAAAACTTGAAGATCCTTATCACTGTAGCTGATCTCACCGGCGGACGCTTTTAATACAAAAAGCGGTGCATCTTTTACCGCAATGACTTTTCTGGTTCCAAGAAAAGAAAACGTACCGGCCTGTTCGGCAATCTCTCCCACGGGTGTTGTTTTCCCGTCCAGGAGATCAAAGCCGAACTGTTTTGACTCCCCTTTAAGCAGTATCGGGACAAGGGTATCCAAAGCCTTGCGTACCAGAAAGGATTCCCCGCAAATGAGCACGGTTTTAAGTGTATCGACCTTTGATAAAGCATCAAGAGAGCCTGCAAGGGCCTTGTATGTGACCAGGTTCTTAACGGCTGCCATGCCGGGATCTCAATTTGATGATCATGAATATCAAGGCAATGCAGGAGATCAGCAATCCGATACCCTGGGACAATGACAGAAAATCAAAAAAAAAGTTACCCCTGAAATCCCCCCTGAAAAATTCAATAATTGACCTGAACAGGGAATAGAGCAGGATGTAACTTAAAAAGACCATGCCGTTGAATCGTTTGCGCCGCTGTATGGCCAGAAGAATCAAAAAAAGAACAAAGTTGGAGGCAATCATATAGAGCTGGGTGGGATGCAACGGAGTATTAAGGGGAGCCAAGCTGTCCGGATTCGTAAAGGTCAGGGCAATGGGTAACGTACAGGATTTGCCGTAACAGCATCCGGCAAAAAGACAGCCGAAACGGCCCACGGAGTGACCTAAAGCAAGGCCGGGGGCCAGAACATCAGCGGTTTTCCAGATATCCATTTTTTTGATATGCAAGAATATAATCGTCCCAAGGGCTCCGCCGATAAAGCCCCCGAAAAAAACCAGACCCCCGTTCCATATTTTAAAGATATCAAGAAGATTATCCCGATAATCGTTGAAATTAATAAGCACATAAAGGATACGGGCGCCGGCAAGAGCGCTGAACAATATGGTAAAAAAAAGATCTGATACCATCTGATCCGGAACACCATAAAATTTTGCATTCCGTTTTGTAAACCAGATAGCTGTGATAAAGCCCAGTGCCACGAAAAGGCCATAAGTATAAAGCTTCAGACCGCCGGCCTGAAGAAGGATCGGATGCATGGGTACCTCTTATATTTCAGGCAGTTTGTTGAATACTACGTGGTAAATTAATATGCCCATTCCAATGGTGATCGCTGAATCTGCAATATTAAAGGCCGGCCAGTGAAGGGTGCCGGCATAAAAATCCAGGAAATCAACAACTTTGCCAAACCGGAACCGGTCAATCAGATTCCCTATAGCCCCCCCGAAGATCAGGGCCAGGCCATAGGATAAAAAAGTGTGGGATTGGGCAGTTTTCCGGTAAAGCCAGAGTACAAACAGGGCAACCCCGGAGGATAAAAATAAAAAAATGAATTTTCTGATCCCGGGGGACTGTTCGGCAAAAAAACCGAAAGCGCCCCCGGGATTAAGTACATGGGTGATGTTAAAAAAATTGTCAATCACCGTAATATTGGCGTACAGCGGCAAATGTCTTACAATAAGCCATTTGGTCAGCTGGTCGAGCAAAATAACACAGATACTCACCAGGACAAGCCGCCGCATGGGTGCTGAAAAACCGGCCATCATCCCAGAATGGTTTTAAGGGCCTGGGTGCAGCGGGGACAGGCCGTGGGATGATCCGGATCCGTTCCCAAATTTTCATCAAACCGCCAGCACCGTTCACATTTTTCACCGGAGGCCTTTGCCACCTTTATGGCCAGGCCTTCGATCTCCTTGCCCTGGTAGAGATCCCCGTCAAGGGTCTCCACCATCCGAGCGTTGGACACGATAAAAATGTCATTGAGATCAACATCCAGGAATGCCACCTTGTCTGCAAGGTCGCCCTGGGGCAGTTTAATTTCAACGGCGGCATCCAGGGGGTGGCCGATGAGTTTGGCTGTTCTTGCCTCTTCCAGGGCCTTGGTTACCTCAGCCCGCAATGCCCGGATATTTTCCCACTTGGCTGCAAGTTCCCTGTCTTCAAGAGCATTATCAAGGCTGACCATATCTTCCATGTGAACACTCTCTTTTTTGATCTCTCCCAGGGGCATGTGGGTGTAAATCTCTTCGGCCGTAAAGGGCAGAATCGGTGCCATGATTTTTACCAGGGCGTCCAGTATCATAAACATAACGGTCTGGGCATCTTTACGGGTATCTGAATTTTCGGGACTTGTGTAAACACGATCCTTGATAATATCCAGATAGAAGGATGAGAGATCCACCACACAAAAATTATGCAGGGTGTGATAGATCACATGAAATTCATAGGCATCATAGGCTGCGCGGCACCGTTTTACCACATAATGCAGGCGGTGAAGAATGAACCGATCCAGCTCGGCCATATTTTCAATGGGCCGGACCTGGGACGGTTCAAATCCGGTGAAGTTACCTAAAAGAAACCGGCAGGTGTTTCTGATCCTTCTGTAGGCATCCGAAAGCTGCTTGATGATATTATCGGAAATACTGACATCTCCCCGGTAATCCGCCGAAGCCGCCCAAAGCCGTAACACGTCGGCACCGTATTGGTTGATCACCTTGTCCGGGGCCACAACATTTCCCACGGATTTGGACATCTTATGACCCTTTTCATCCACCACAAACCCGTGGGTAAGCACGGCCTTGTAAGGGGCATGACCGGTTCTGCCCACAGCGGTCAGAAGTGAAGAGTGAAACCAGCCGCGATGCTGGTCAGAACCTTCAAGGTACATGTCCGCCGGACGTTGCAGCCCCTCTCTTTCCTCTAACACGGCGGCATGGCTGACACCTGAATCAAACCACACATCAAGGATGTTCTGATCTTTGGTAAACGTTGTTGAACCGCACTCTTCGCATACCGCACCATCAGGCATCAGATATTGCGCATCTTTTTCAAACCAGATGTCCGAAGAAAATTGAGTAAAAAGTTCATGGATACGGTCCACGGACTCCCGGGTCACATATACCTTTTGACACTTGGTGCAGTGAAATACGGGAATGGGAACCCCCCAGGAACGCTGGCGGGAGAGACACCAGTCCGGCCGATGCTCAATCATGGCATAGATACGCTCCCTGCCCCATGACGGAATCCAATGAACATTATTAATTTCATCAAGGGCTTTTTGCCGCAGTCCCAGGTTATCCATGGAGATAAACCACTGGGGGGTGGCGCGGTAAATGACAGGCTTTTTACAGCGCCAGCAGTGTGGATAGGAATGGGACATGTTTTCCTGCTTAAGCAGCGCCCCTTTTTCTTCCAGCGTTTTATTGATTTCGGCATTGGCCTTAAAAATAAACTGGCCTTCAAACAACTCAACCCCTTGAGAAAATGTGCCGTTATCCTCCACAGGCGAATAGCACTCCAGGCCATAGCGATTGCCTGCAATATGGTCGTCGGCACCGTGGCCCGGGGCCGTATGAACACAGCCGGTTCCAGCCTCAAGGGTGACGTGATCCCCCAGAATAATTAACGAATCCCTGTCATAAAAGGGGTGTTTGCAGTTGCGGTTTTCAAGATCCTTTGCAGACAAATCGGCAATAATGGAATAATCTGATATCCCAAACTCACCCATTACATTTTCCACAAGTTCTTTGGCGATGATCAGGACGCCCTGGTTTTGTGTTTTAACCGCCGCATAAACAAAATCAGGATGCAGGCACACACCCAGGTTGGCCGGCAGGGTCCATGGGGTGGTGGTCCAGATGACAACAGAAACGGTTTCCCCGCCTGCATCAAAAAGATCTTTGGCATTGTCCTCTACAGGGAATTTAACATAAATGGATGGGGAGGTGTGATCGTGGTACTCAATCTCGGCTTCCGCCAGAGCCGTCTCACAGTTGCAGCACCAATAAATGGGTTTTTTACCCAGGAACATATCCCCTGACAGGCCAAATTCTCCACACTCTTTTGCAATGCGTGCCTCATAGGGGTAGTCCATGGTCAGGTAAGGCGCATCCCAATCCCCTGAAACCCCGAAGCGTTTAAACTCTTCTCTCTGGATATCCACAAATGACGCAGCATACTCCCGGCACTCCCGGCGCACCTCCACCGGGGTCATATCCTTTTTCTTGCTGCCCAGCTTTTTGTCCACATTGTGTTCAATGGGCA
>NZ_DDYV01000281.1:0-30365 GCF_002348205.1 Desulfobacter sp. UBA2225
ATCATTTTGTATACAGGCTGGTGGTCATCCATTTCCGGATAAAGATATTCAACAGCAGCCTTTACCGTCATCATATGAATATTTTTAAACTGCTCATCGTCAAGGGGCGCTTTATTAAAAGTGGCCAAAAGATCATTATAAAATTTACGGTTGGCCAGGGCCGTATCAAACATGACGCCGTCACAGTCAAACACAACGGCCTTAATTGCTGACGTATCCATTATGTTAGCTTTCTTGGGGCTATTCATTGTTTACATGTGTCCTTAAATCGCTCTTTTCCATAGGCTCATCCTTTTCAAAAATAGCATAGACCCTAATTCTCAAATGCGATTTATTGGGGTTGTCTGTTGTCAGTGTAATAAAATCATAAATATCCGCAGGGTGCTCGGAATAGCAGGAAACCCTGACCTTCCAGGTTTTTTCCCCCTGGGCGGGCTTGATCAACTCAGCCTTTATCTGCTTATTATATTTAAGCGTCATGCCAAGGATCTTTAATTCATCCATCTGCACCGGTTCAATTGTGACCACTTCACTTACGGTCTGTCCGGGAATCCCGTTGAGGTTCACAGTGCTGGGGCTGATCTTGACAATCTCTTTAACTTTACCCGAAATTTTTAAATAAAATTTTTTGTTCTCAGGATCGTCGGATTTAACCAAAATATTTTTAATTAACTCACGCCCGCCATATCCTTCGGTCTTAACGCCAATGGTGATTTTTCCTTCCCCGCCCGGGGGAATCTGCCTGTCATAGGCTTTTCTGTCACACCCTCAAGGAGGTCGAACATCGGTAATATTCAAAGGGGCATCCCCCTGATTTCTTATTATAAAATCATGGGTTAAATCCTCTCCTTCAAGCACGGGCTCAAACTCAAAGGAGGGAGCCACCGGTACGGCCCTGGGGCCGGCCCAGACATATGCCGTTCCCGCAAAAATAAACAAACATGAAGAAATGATTATAAAATTGATATGTTTCATTCTTTGTATCCATTGTATTTTACCAACAGCCATGGACCGATCGGGACTGTCAACACCCGGATTTAACCCACAAAAAAGCTTGAAAGGTATGAGTAACTTACCCATACTTTCTTATAAAGACCATGTCCTGACGGACACAACTTTCATATAAAAAAACGAAAGAAAAAATACCCTATTTAACCCTTAAATTCAAGCTTATCCATGAACAGCAGATAAAAATCAGGATTACCACTTGGTCAGGTTCTACAGTTTCAGACAAGGCGTTCGATTGATTCAGCAAGCAGAAAAAAGCATTTCATTGACCTGACGGCAAATCAGACGGTCCATTTCAAAAATCGTGTTGTTAATACGCCGGACCGGGACCATTCCCATCAGTGCATTGGTCACAAACACGTACGACAGGGTGCAAAACGTTTCAACATCTACAGACATATTGCTTACAATGAAGCCCTTTTTTGCCATAATCTGCATGACGCATCTAAGCGTTATCCCATTGAGCACATGACTGGAAGCGGGCACTATCATATTTTTCCCATCTATGGCCAGTATATTACAGGTATTGGTTTCAGATACCGTGCCGTCTGAATTTAAAATCAGGGCTTCATCGGCACCATGCTCAAGGGCAAAGACCCGGGCCAAGTCGTAGAACAGGTAATTCATGGATTTATGGTCTGCCAGAAATGAGTGTCGGGCATGGGGAAAGGTAACCAGATCAAGACCTTTTTTACCAAGAAGTTCAAGGCGGTGCACATAGGTGCGGATAAAGGCGGCAGCAAATACATGCCGTCCCGGCCGATCATCTTTTGCCGCCAGAAGTTTGACCGCGCAAGTCTTTTGTTCAAACCCGTTTTTGGAAATAAGCTGTATGATAATTGATTTCCAGCATATATCCGGAAAAAATCCCCCAAACACAGATTTCCAGGACGTTTCCAACCGACGGATGTGTTCAGGCAGTCGAATGGGAATTCCCGCATCCACCCGGATGGTTTCAAACAGGCCGGCCCCATATAAAACGCCTGGGATACAGGCCGGTAGGCGAGCAAGATCCTGGGGGACAAAGCAACCGTTGACCCAGGCCATGAGCGGTTTTTCAATATGCTGGCCTACTCCTTGTGTCAGGATCTCCATCAGCGTTTTTCCCTTGGCCAGGGTCTCTTCAAACTCTTTTTGGGGGTCTGAATCATAGACCACGCCGCCGCCAACGGAAAAACTCAGTCGCCCGTCATGAACCACGGCAGTACGAATGGCAATGGAGAGATCCATGGTGCCATGAAAGCTTACGTATCCGATTGAACCGGTATAGACATGACGCTTTACAGGCTCAAGCGCATCAATGATTTCCATGGAACGAATCTTGGGGCAGCCGGTGATGGATCCACCGGGAAAGGCGGCCCGGACCACTGCAACGCAGGAAACGCCGGCTTTCAGCCGACCTTCAACCACGGATACCAGATGGAATACATTATCATAGGCTTCCAGACGTTTGTGCGCCGTCACTTCCACAGAATCATGCTCTGTGACCCGGGACAGGTCATTGCGCATCAGATCCACAATCATGGTCAGTTCAGCATCATCTTTGGTGCTCAAGGATAAGGTTCTTGCATTTTCCCTGTCCTGTTCAGGAGTCTCTCCCCGGGCAATGGTTCCCTTGATGGGACGGGTTTCAACAGTCTGCCCCGCCACTTTAAGAAAGCGTTCGGGTGAAGTGGAAACGACCTGGTGATCCCCTGCCTGGACAAAGGCAAAAAAAGGCGCGGGATTTTTTTTAAACAACTCTAAAAACAAGGCATAGGCATCGCCGCTGAAACCGGTTTCAAAACGCTGTGACAGATTGGCCTGATAGATATCACCCTGTCTTAAATGTTCAATAATCTGTAATACGGCTGACAGATATTCCGGTTTGGCAAATGAAGAAACAAGCCCTGTGTTGTCAGCGTGAAAAGAGCCGGGTCGCCAGGATTGTTCAAGCCGGTTTATAAAGTATTCTTCCCTGGCCAGAACCTCTTTTTGTCCCTTATCCCGGTCAAACACAGGCAGGCAAAGCCGATTTTCACGGGTTTGTCGATCCTGGATTAAAATAACGGACGGCGCATATAAACAGATATCGGGCAAACCGTCGCCCACACAAGTCTTAGGCAGGCTTTCGATTTTGTCTTTTAGATCATAGGCAAAATAGCCAAATAGACCGGCGGCCACGGGCAGGTTGAATCTCTTATCCAAAAAGGAAAGTTTTTTTACCAGGGCATCAACCAGGTCAAAAGGGTCCTGGTCGGTTTGATGGCAGACAAAGCCCCCCGCTGAATCTTTGACTTTAACACAAATGATATTCCCGCTCCCTTTCAGCATCAACCAAGGATCTGCAGCAAGAATATGATACCGGGCACAATCCTGGTCAGATCCTGACAAAAGCACCACTGTTCCCTCTTGTTGGGAAAACCTGGCAGCAGCATCTTCAAAGGTCAGATCAAAATTAAAACCCCGGATCACAATGTCGGTGATCCGGGGCAAAAATAATTTTTCAGACATTATCTGAGAAAGGGGTTCATCCGCTTTTCATTGGCAATGGTTGTTTCCGGACCATGTCCGGGATAAACCACCGTACTTTCGTCCAAGTTCAGCAGCTTGGTTTTAATAGAGGAAATCAGGGTGTCATAATTGCCGCCGGGAAGGTCGGTGCGCCCGATTGAGCCCATAAAGAGGGTGTCTCCGACAAACAGGTGGCCGGGCGTATAAAGGCAGATTCCCCCAGGCGAGTGCCCCGGGGTATGAATTACTTTAAAGGTAATATTGCCAAAGGTGATTGTATCGCTGTCCTTAAGATGAATGTCTGCAGGCGGGGAATTTTCTGCCCCAAGACCGAACATGGCAGCATGACTGGAGAGATCCAAAAGCATGGGTTCATCATCAGGATGAATGGCGATCTGGGCAGCGGTAACGTCCTTCATTCGCTTGTTTGCGCCGACATGATCAAAATGACCATGGGTATTGATCAAATATTTGACCTTCAGTTCAGCTTTGGCAAGGGCCATGAGTATCCGGTCTGCATCATCGCCGGGGTCAATGACTACCGCCTGTTTTGTTTCTTCACACCCTACAATAAAGCAGTTGGCCATAATGGGGCCGACTTCAAGTTTACGTATAATCAAAACATCCTCCTTGGTCTTCACATCATAAGTCTATGCCTCATGCTGGACTCTGATCCGGTCAAGCACCCCGTTGATGAACGGCCCGGAATCCCGGGTGCCGAATTTTTTACCGATTTCAACCGCCTCATTAATGGATACCGAAGGCGGGATATCCGGCAGATTAAGCATCTCAAATACGGCAATACGCATGATATTTCTGTCCACTACCGGCATTCGGGACGTCTTCCAGTTCTTGGCCCACTGATCCAAAAGAAGGTCTATCTTCACCCGGTTCTCCAGGACGCCCTCCACAAGTGTCAGAAAAAAAAGACGGGTGGACTCACTCAAATCTTCGCCGTGCTGTTCGAGGAAATCATCCATTTGGGACGGGTTATCTATTTTATTCAGATCCAATTTATTCAGATCCAAGGCAAACAGAGCCTGCAGAGCCAGTTCACGGGATTTGCGCCTGTCACCCATGTGTTATTCCATATTCGCGCACAGGTTTGCCATTTCAATGGCCCCCAAAGCCACATCAAAGCCCTTGTTACCGGATTTTGTACCGGCCCGTTCAATGGCCTGTTCAATGGTTTCAGTGGTGAGGATCCCAAACATCACCGGCACTTTGGCCTCAAGACTCACGGCAGCAATACCCTTGGACACTTCGGCACAGACGTAATCATAATGGGTTGTGGCCCCGCGGATCACAGCACCTAGACAGATAATGGCGTCATACTTTTTCAAGGCAGCTATTTTGGCTGCGGCCAAAGGGATTTCAAAGGCACCAGGGACCTTGACAATGGCAATATCCTCATCCTGCGCACCGCTTCTGATCAGCGCATCCAAAGCGCCTGACACAAGTTTTTCGACGATAAAATCGTTGAATCTTGCGGCAACAATACCAAATTTTTTGCCCTTGGCGTTTAAATTGGCTTCAATTATTTGAGGCATATTTATTATCCTTATTTTATGTGTAGTAGATGACCCATCTTAGCCTGCTTGCACTTCAAATACCCCTGGTTGAAGGGATTGGGCGCCACTTCAATGGGCACCTGCTCCACAACGCTTAACCCGTACCCTTCAAGACCCACCATCTTTTTAGGATTATTGGTGAGCAGACGCATTTTGCGTACACCCAGATCCACCAGCATCTGTGCACCGACACCGTAATCACGAAGATCTGCGGAAAATCCAAGCTTTTCATTGGCCTGGACCGTATCCAGTCCATGGCGCTGGTATTCATAGGCTTTCAATTTGTTCACAAGGCCGATCCCCCGGCCCTCCTGGCGCAAATAGAGAATAACGCCGCAGCCTTCATCATCCACCATTTTCATGGCCCGGCGGAGCTGATCCTGGCAGTCACAGCGCAAGGAAGAAAAAATATCACCGGTCATACATTCGGAATGCACCCGAACCAGAATCGCCTTTTCCGGGTCAATTTCACCCTTAACCAGAGCGATGTGGGTAAGATTGTCGATGTCATTCTCATAGGCAATGATTCTGAATTCCCCGCCCACCCGGGTGGGAATAATGGTTTCGGCAGCGCGTTTTACAAAGCTTTCTGTTTTTAAGCGGTATTTAACAAGATCCGCCACAGTGCAAATGCCGATGCCGTGCTTTTCGGCAAATTTTTCAAGGGAAGGCATCCGGGCCATGGTACCATCGTCATCCATAATTTCACAGATGACACCAGCGGGCTTCAGCCCCGCAAGCCGTGCAAGATCCACAGAGCCTTCGGTCTGGCCGATGCGCACCATCACCCCGCCGTCCCGAGCCCGTAACGGAAAAATGTGGCCAGGGCGTGCAATATCCTGGGGGCCTGTCTCATCAGCCACCGCCGTCAAAATGGTGGTGGCCCGGTCTGCGGCGGATATGCCCGTGGTCACGCCGTGTTTTGCCTCGATGGAAACCGTAAATCCCGTACCATACTGGGAGGTGTTGTTTTCAACCATCATGGGCAGGTCTAGTTTATCGGCAATACTTGAATCAAGGGACAGGCAGATAAGTCCCCGTCCATAGGTGGCCATAAAGTTGATGCTTTCCGGGGTTACGGCCTGGGCCGCCATGGTCAGATCACCTTCGTTCTCTCTGTCCTCATCATCCACCAGGATGACCATTTTTCCGTTTTTTATCTCTTCAATCGCCTGTTCAATGGTTAAATGCGGCATTTGTCTGTCCTTTACAAGAATCCGTTCCGGGCAAGAAATGACATACTGATGTCCAGGTCGGCATCAGCACCGGCGTCGTTGGGACTCTTTGCGCCTTTCCCCTGCCCTGATAAAAATTTTTTCACATATTTTCCCAGCATATCTGTCTCAATATTGACGCGATCCCCCACATTTTTAAACCCGATTGTTGTAATCTTTGCGGTATGGGGAATAATGCTTACCGAAAAACCGTTTTCCCAGCATTGATTGATGGTCAGGCTGATACCGTCAATGGCCACGGAGCCTTTTTCTATCATCTCACAGGCAAGGTTTTCCGGCACCTGAATGTCATATATGATGGCATTGCTCCGGGTCTCAATTTTTGAAACCACACCTGTGCCGTCTATGTGTCCTGATACCAGATGTCCATCTATGCGGTCGGACAACTTCAGCGCCCGTTCAATATTGACCCGGGCTCCGGGTCCAAGAGAATCAAATGTGGTGCGGGAGACGGTTTCAGGCGCCATGTCCACCTTGAACTGCCCTTTACCAAGGGTTACGGCGGTCAGGCAGGCCCCGTTCACGGCAATGGAATCCCCGATGCCTGTACCGGTCAGATCCAGGTCACAGGCAATTACCAGAATTTTGCCCTCACCCTGGGTTTCAATGCGCCGAATGGTGCCCAGACTTTCTATGATTCCCGTAAACAAAAAATATCTCCCCACTCATTTCCCATTGCCGACCGGCCTATTCCGGGGCTCAAGATAGCCTGTAACCAGCATATCTGAGCCGAACTGCCGGGTAGTGACCCGGACCAGTTCAAACACGTCTTTTATCTTTTCAGGCCCCGACCCTTTGAAGACCGGAATGCCGTCATTTCCGCCCAAAAGCTTGGGGGCAAGAAAATAGCAGACTTTGTTAACAATCCCTGCGGCCAGAGCCGATGCTGCCACACGCCCCCCGCCTTCAATCAGAAGGCTTGTGATGGACAATTCTTTTAATTTAATCATCAGGTCATTTAAATCAAGCAGATTTTCCAATACCCGGCATTCAAGAACCTGTGCGCCCTTGTCTTTGAGACGCTGAATTTTACCTGGGTCACACTCCGGACCTGTGACAATGATGGTGGGGGCACTTGAGTTTTGAACCAAAACCTTGGCATTTTCTTGAATGCTCAAACGGGTATCCAGAATTATCCGGACAGGATCCCGGGTCGGTTTCCCCTCAATTCTGGCGGTCAGAGAGGGATCATCCCCATGCAGGGTGCCGGAACCAATAAGAATGGCATCATTTTGATGGCGCAGTTCGTGACCGAAGTTTCGGGATGCACTGGAGGTTATCCACTGAGAATCCCCGGTTCTGGTGGCAATATATCCGTCAAGGGTGGCAGCACATTTTAAGGTGACAAACGGTGTTTTATCGTTTTGGACATTCCAGACAAAATCTTCAATCAGGGTCAATGCCTCTTGTTCCATAAGCCCTGATACCACCTCAAGACCTTTTCCCCTTAAAAATTCAATCCCGCCCCCAGCGACATTGGGGTTGGGATCTTTACAGGCCACAACAACCCTGCCGATACCTGCGTTAAGAATTTTATGGGTGCATGGGGGGGTTTTGCCGAAATGGTTGCACGGTTCAAGGGTGACGTAGATGGTGGCATGCGCCAGTTTTTCAGGCGCTCTTGCTGCGGCATCGTCAATGGCCACCACCTCGGCATGGGGGCCACCTGCCTTAGAGTGAAAGCCCTGACCAATGATCCGGCCGTCTTTTACCACCACGGCACCCACACAGGGATTGGGGGAGGTATACCCTTTGCCCCGGGCTGCAAGCTCCAAAGCCCTTGCCATATAGTCCAAATCAGTCATCGGTCTTAACAGGACCTTCCTTACCCGGCTCGGCGTCTGCGGACCGGTGCTCCTTATGAATCAGGCTCTCAAGTTCCTGAATAAAATCCGTCACATCCTTGAACTCCCGGTACACGGAAGCAAACCGGACATAGGCCACATCATCGAGCTCCTTGAGGGCATTGATAATTTTCTCGCCCACGACCTTGGCAGACACCTCCCGGTCCCGGCCTTCCCGCAAGTCGCGTTCAATATCATCCACAATCTGTTCGATCTGGTTGATGCTTATAGCCCGCTTTTCACAGGCTTTCTGGATGCCCCGCAGCACTTTTTCCCTGTCAAATTCCTCCCGGCGGCTGTCTTTTTTAACAATCATCACAGGGACCTGTTCAACCCGTTCATATGTGGTAAAACGCCGGCCGCAATCCTGACACTCTCTTCGGCGGCGAACCTCGAACTCAATTTTACCCGGCCGAGAATCCACCACTCTGGTGTTTGGGTTGCCACAATAGGGGCACTTCATATCAGCCTCTTACGGTGTTTAAACGCAAAGTCACCCATCTGCGGCGTTGCAGAAAAATTTGCAATCCTCACAACCATAAGGTTGCTCCGGTTGCAAATTTTTCTGCGCCTTGCATCTGGGCAACTTTGCGTCCAAACACGATTTTCAGTTCAGACACTATCATGATATTATTCAAGCCGGATGAGTTCCACCTCGGCCTGGGCAAACATCTCCAGGGAAAGGGGGTCGTCGTATCCCTTTTTAAAGTACACCTTTTTAATCCCGGCGTTAATGATCATCTTGGCGCAGATGGAACAGGGTTGAATGGTACAGTACAGAGAGGCTCCGGCAACTGGTATCCCGTGGAAGGCAGCCTGGATGATCACATTCTGTTCAGCATGAACACCCCGGCAAAGCTCATGTTTTTCCCCGGAGGGTATATTACGCTGATCGCGCAGGCAACCGGTCTGTATGCAATGGGGGATTTGGGAGGGCGCCCCGTTATAACCCGAGCATAAAATGCGCTTATCCTTCACCAGCACCGCGCCCACCTTTCGCCGAAGACAGGTGGCCCTGGAGGCCACAAGTTCCGTGATGGCCATAAAATACTCATCCCAGGAGGGGCGGCCATCACTAACGGCGTTTGCGGAATCAGGGAAAACAGGGGGCATCAGCAGGCGGTATCCCCATACAGCGGGTAGTGGGTACAAAGCTCTTTAACCTTGGCGGCAACTTTAGGGACATTGGCCTCGTCATCCAACACATCGCAGATAAGTCCGGCTATATCTCCCACAGCATCTTCATTCATGCCCCTGGAGGTAATCAACGGCACCCCGATACGTACACCCGAAGTCACAAAGGGGCTGCGTTTTTCATTGGGTACGGTATTTTTGTTCACCGTAATATTTGCCTGTCCGAGACGCTCTTCCGCATCTTTTCCAGTGATATCCAACCCGGAAAAATCGACCAGGACCATGTGGTTATCCGTACCATTGGACACCAGTTTATAACCCCTTTCCATGAGCACCTTTGCCAGGACAGCGGCATTTTTGACCACTTGTTTCTGATATTCAGTAAACGCCGGCAACAATGCCTCTTTAAACGCCACTGCCTTGGCCGTAACAACATGCATCAAGGGACCGCCCTGGATACCGGGAAAAATCTGGGAATTGATTTTTTTGCCCCGTTCGGCGCTGGAGAGAATCAGTCCACCCCTGGGACCACGAAGGGTTTTATGGGTGGTGGAGGTGATAATATCTGCGTATCCAACAGGTGTGGGATGTACCCCCGCAGCCACAAGGCCTGCAATATGAGCCATATCCACCAGGAAGAGCGCACCACATGCTTTGGCAATTTCGGAAAAGCCCTTGAAGTCAAGGGTTCTAGGATAGGCCGAAGCCCCTGCCACAATCATTTTAGGCTTATTTGCCCGGGCCAGATCTTCCACCTGGTTCAAATCGATTGTTTCGGTTTCCGGATTTAAACCATAATGAGAAAAATTGAACAAACGGCCTGAAAAACTTACCCCTGCACCATGGGTTAAATGACCGCCATGGGAAAGATCCATGGCCAGTATCCCGTCCCCGGGAGAGAGTACGGAAAAGTAAGCCGCCATATTGGCCTGGGATCCGGAATGGGGCTGCACATTGGCATATTCCACACCAAATAGCTTTTTTACCCGCTCAATGGCCAGATTTTCCGCCTGGTCCATGTACTGGCACCCGCCATAATAGCGCTTTGACGGATACCCTTCAGCATATTTGTTGGTCATGATTGAGCCCTGGGCTTCCATAACTGCCCGGCTCACCGTATTTTCCGAAGCAATGAGATTCAGCCCGTATTCCTGCCGACTGTACTCACTCTCAATAACGGAGGCAATCTCAGGATCACAAGCTTTGATAAATTGTATATTTTCCATAATTCAATCGTGCCTTTCTTAACCTAATCTTCTAATCTAGGGAACGGATACGGTCCAGATGGCGACCGCCTTCAAAGGGGGTGGCAAGCCATTCCCTGACCAGTTCAAAGGCAAGCATATCACCGATTACACGACCACCCATGACCAGAATATTGGCATCATTGTGTTGCCGGCTCATCCTGGCGGAAAAGATATCCGAGCACAGGGCGGCACGTACGCCTTTAAACCGGTTGGCCTGCATGGACATGCCAAGGCCGGTGCCACACAGAAGAATACCCCGGCCAAATGTACCGTCGGAAACGGCTTGGGCCACCTTTTTACCGAAATCGGCATAATTTACCGAAGCAGTGCTGTGGGTACCCGCATCCTCGACCTCATAACCAAGACCGGCGAGCAGATCCTTAATCTTTTCCTTTAATTCAAACGCGGCATGATCACTGCCGATGATAATCTGTTTATCCTTTTTCATATCTACCCCGGACCTTTATATGTATTTATGATTTCGATGCAATGAAGTCATAAATATCCTGGACGGTCGACAATTTCTCGGCCTGATCGTCGTCAATTTCTATTTCAAAAATCTCTTCCATGGACATGATAAGTTCAACGATGGTCAGAGAATCAGCGCCCAGATCTTCGATCAACGACGCCTGGGGAACCACGTCCTCAATATCAATGCCGGGAATTTTTTCAGCAATAATTTTTCTTACCTTGGTTTCAATGGTCATAATCTGACTCCTTGAAGTATCTTCCGGCCTATTAATCGTCTGCATCCATGTCACGGTTTACATTTCTGCCTTTGTATGCACCGCATTCAGGACATGCTCTATGGGGCAGTTTTGGCTCCTGACACTCGGAACATAAAGTTATGGTAGGGGCACCGGTTTTATAATGGGTGCGCCTTTTTCTTCCTCTTGCCTTGGAGCTTTTCTGCTTGGGTACGGCCATGACTTTCTCCTAACTATATTATTTTATTTAGTTTTCATTTAATACTTGCCAAAATTTAAAACATATCTAATTACCCTATTTTTTATTTGAAGTCAACCAAAGAGTCTAATTAGAATTGCTGATTGCTTTAGGCCCCGCAATTATGATAGATAAACCTTCGATTTTACGCTGTTTATGCGAATTCGGGCGGTACAGGCCCAAATATCCTGTACCGCCTGTTGTTCGTGGAGTTTAACTTTTGGAGATCATAATGAATACAATAATCACACGCTTTCCGCCCTCCCCTACCGGCTACCTGCATATCGGCGGTGCCAGGACTGCACTTTTCAACTGGCTGTGGGCCAGAAAAAACGCAGGGCAGTTTGTGCTGCGTATAGAAGATACTGATGAAGCCCGTTCCACAAAAGAGTCTGTGGACGCCATTCTGGAATCCATGGAATGGCTGGGAATTGACTGGGATGACGGTCCCTATTTCCAGACCCAGCGCCATGATATTTATAATGAACACATTGACCGCCTGGTTGAACAGGGCCATGCTTACTATTGCGACTGCACGCCCGAAGAGGTTAATGCCATGCGCGAAGAGGCCAAGGCCAAGGGGTTGAAGCCCATGTATAACGGCAAATGCCGGAACCGCGGGCTTAAAAAAGGGACAAACACCGTGGTGCGGTTGAAAACCCCGGACACAGGCGTCACCATTGTGGACGACATTGTCAAGGGCAGTACCGCTTTTCAGAATACGGAAATTGATGACTTCATCATCCAGAGAAGCTCGGGTATGGCCATGTACAATCTTGCGGTGGTGGTGGACGACATCACCATGGGCATCAACACCATTATCCGGGGGGATGACCACCTGGTGAATACGCCCAAACAAATTCTGATTTATCAGGCTTTAGGCGCGCCGCTTCCGGTGTTCGGCCATGTACCCATGGTGCTGGGATCAGATAAGGCTCGACTGAGCAAACGTCATGGCGCCATGTCCGTGGGTGAATATAAAAAGATGGGATTTCTGGCGGATGCACTGATCAACTATCTGGTCAGATTGGGATGGTCCCATGGCGACCAGGAGTTTTTTGAACGCCAGGAGCTTATTGAAAAGTTCGACCTTGAACATCTTGGCCGTTCTGCAGGCATGTTTGATATGGATAAGCTATACGCCCTGAACGCCAAACACATCCAGAAAAAGAAGCCCATAGAATTGGGTGATGACCTTGTGCCTCACCTGGCGGACCTTGGCATTGACGCCCAAAATGATGCCTTTACCCAGGGGGTAATCGAAACGCTTCAACCCAGAAGCAAAACCCTTGTGGAGATGGCCCAGGGTGCGGCGTTCTACTACAGGGATGAAATCGAGTTTGAGGAAAAGGCGGCCAAAAAATTTCTTAAGCCTGAAACCTCCGACCTTTTAAACAAATGCGCCCACGCCCTGGAAGAACTTTGTGATTTCAGCCAGGGCCCCCAGGAGGAGATGTTTAAACAGATCATGGAGGAAACAGGCCTCGGATTTGGAAAAATCGCCCAACCCCTGCGGGTGGCTGTCACCGGCACAACGGTGAGCCCCGGCATATTTGAAATGTTTATCGCCCTTGGAAAAGAAAAAACCGTCCAGCGCATCAGAAAGGCGGCACAATTCTGTACGGCCCAGGGTTAATAAAAACAAAGCGCTGAAAACCAGACTACAGAATTGCACAAAATCGGCAGTGGGCTGTACCGGATCAAATCTTGAGACGCAGTCAAGGCAGGCGCCTTCAACTGCGTCCATTTTTTGCGACAGCCGTTCAGGCCGGTTTGGCACACCACAATCCCGGCATGAAAGATAAACGTAAACCACAGACTAACTTGTCAGGCCAACTTTATTGAAAGGATGTTCAAGTGCGAACCGTCGTATTATTCCAACGAATTCCGGTTACCTTTTTATTTTTATGTGTGATTTCAATCACGGCCTGCAACAAACATCCAATTGAAATGAAACAAGTCAATGTCGTCTTTCGGTTCGATGATTATTCGGCCTGCAGCAATACGGACATGGAGCTGAGAATCATTGATGCCTTCCGCAAGCATGAAGCTTACTTTACCATAGGTGTCATCCCCTATGTATGTGCAAACGATATTCATGATCCGTCTGCGCAGGATCTAATCCCTCTTACACCGATAAAAGGGAATATTTTAAAGAACGGCGTTAATGAGGGTATATTGGATGTAGCCTTGCATGGTTACTCTCACCAGACAATCAGCACTGAGCAATGGGCAGAATTTTCAGGCCTGGATTACAACAGTCAGGCAAAGAGGTTAGCCAAAGGCAAGACTCTCCTTGAGAGCATGATAGACGCGCCTATCAATACCTTTGTGCCACCGTGGAACAGGTACGACTTGAACACATTAAGGGCTCTTGAGGAACTTGGGTTTTCAACTCTTTCGGCGGACAATAAAAGAATGGAGGTAACAGCGTCTAAGTTAAATTTCCTGCCATACTCATGCAACCTCTTTAATCTTCGCGATGCCATCCAAGCATCACGAACATCTTCTGTCACTCAACCTGTCATTGTTGTTTTATTCCATGAATATGACTTTAAAGAAATTGATGAAAAGCTTGGTCGCATTACTTATCAAGAATTTTACGAACTTTTGAATTGGCTCAAATCCCAGAGGCATATTCGTTTGCTTTCCGTCAACGAGGCAACTGAGGGGATTCATGACTTGAGTGCCAAGCGTTAAAACTTTATTGATGGAAAGATTTCTGCGATGGCACGATACAGCCGCTGTCTCAGTCAACAGCCTGAATTTTTAAACAAAAATTACAATAGTTCGGACAAATTCAGGCGTTAATACAATACCTTCGCCAATTTACCATGTCTTCCTCTTGAGTGATTATAATCATGCAAACGAATCACTCAGGAGGAAGACATGGACATCATCATGAGCCTACTTTTTTGTTTAAGCCCTTGTCTCGACCACACTACGCTGCGCCGTCTGGCGGTTATTGTTACAGCAATTCTGAGCATGCCGGACAGAGTAACTATGCTTGGCATGTCGCGCTGGACAGATAAAGGGGGCAGTTACCGAACCGTCCAACGATTTTTCAAAACCAATATTGACTGAGCGAAACTCCAGTGGTTTTTCATCCGCGCTCATTTAAAAGATGCCCCCGGCATCATACTCTTGACCGGTGACCAGGTGGTTACGCCAAAATCCGGCAAACAGACTTACGGTCTCGGACGATTTTTTTCTTCCATCTACAACAAGCCGATACCGGGCCTATGTCATCTGCAGCTATCACTTACGTCTGTTGAGGAACAAAAATCTTATCCACTGATAACTCAGCCGATGAAGCAACCGGAAAAAGCTAAATCGAAAAAATCCAAGGGCAAAGGCAAAAAAAACAAGGGTGGACGTCCCAAGGGCAGCCTTAATAAAAACCGCCGCAACGTAGAATTCACCGAAACCCAGAACATGTTGCTGGTAAACATCAAAAAAGCGCTCACCTTGATTGGTGATGCACTGAAATTATGGTACTTCGTCTATGACGGCGCACTGGGGAACAATGCCGGAGTTCAATTAGTCCGGCAGTGCAATCTGCATCTCATCTCCAAGTTGCGGTACGATTCCGCACTCTTTTTTCCGTATGACGGCCCTTATTCCGGCAAAGGATCCTATAAGAAATACGGAGATAAACTGGATTATGCCAATATTCCTAAACGCTGCCTCAAGTCATCGACTGTGGAAGATGGCATTCGTACAGACGTATATCAAATGATAATGCGTCACAAGAAATTTGCCGATTTGCTGGGCGTAGTTATCAGTCTCAAAACCAACTTAAAAACCCTCAAAACGGCTCGCGTTGTGCTCTTTAGTTCCGACCTGGAA
The DNA here is from genome assembly GCF_002348205.1 of Desulfobacter sp. UBA2225. Classification (NCBI taxonomy): domain Bacteria; kingdom Pseudomonadati; phylum Thermodesulfobacteriota; class Desulfobacteria; order Desulfobacterales; family Desulfobacteraceae; genus Desulfobacter; species Desulfobacter sp. UBA2225. The sequence continues at coordinate 15,327 of NZ_DDYV01000281.1, forward strand.
CTGGCTTCGGACAAGCTGATCAAGTACTATAGCCTGCGCTTTCAAATCGAGTTCAATTTCCGCGATGCGAAGCAGTATTGGGGTCTCGATGATTTCATGAATATCAAAGAGCAGCAAGTCTGCAATGCCGCCAACCTCGCTTTTTTCATGGTAAACCTCTCTCATATCCTGAGGCATCGGCCTAACTTCTCTGGTATGAGTATCATTGACTTGAAAGCCTGGTTCCGGGCCGGAAAATACGTGCGAGAAACATTAAAACTGCTTCCGCAAATCCCAGAAGGGGTTTCTATTCAGTCCATCTCTGAGAAGGTAGCCGCTCTTGGGCGAGTTAACGAACTCGAACGTGTTGTTTAATGGCGAAGGTATTGTTAATAACACCGTAGTTTATAAGTTTATAATCAAAAAGACCCTATTCCGTCACAAGAGTCCTTACATCAGGGCATATCATCTGCCCCACACTTTAACAAAAATAACAGTCTCTTTGTTTTATTCCCGATTACTTCGGATCTCGGGAAAAATTACAGTCATTCGGGCGGCGGCGGCTGTTCATGGAACATTAGTTTTTAATCTTGCCATCACTCAAAGAAGATTATATTTTCAAAATCAACATCAGGAGGATTGAATATGCAGAACACAAGGCGTTTTAATCTGTTTTATACGATTGCGGCCATTTTGGGCATCATTTTAGTCCATGAAGCATGGATGGGATACCAATCCATAAAACCGCTGGCATACAGTGAATTCCAGGCCCTGATCAGAGAGGGCAAGGTCAAGGAAGTGATTATCACTCGGGACGAAATCCGGGGCGAGCTCAAATATCCGGACCCTCCGAACAGGAAGTATTTCCGCACCACAAGAGTTGACAATGGACTTGCCGAAGAACTTCAGAAGTATGATGTAAAATTTTCAGGCCACATAGAAAGCCGATTTTTTTCCACACTGCTCTCCTGGATAATACCCACACTGATATTCTTCGGGATATGGTTTCTGATCATGCGCCGGATGTCCGGTCAGATGGGGGCCGGAGGCGGGTTTATGTCCATTGGGAAAAGCAAGGCCAAAGTATATGTTGAAACGGATATCAAGACCACTTTTGCCGATGTGGCCGGGGTTGAGGAGGCCAAGGCGGAACTCAGGGAGACCGTAGATTTTCTGAAATCTCCCGACCATTATGGCCGGCTCGGGGCGCGTATGCCCAAAGGGATTCTCCTGATGGGCCCTCCGGGTACAGGCAAGACCCTGTTTGCAAGGGCAGTGGCCGGTGAGGCCGGTGTGCCCTTTTTTTCTATTTCAGGTTCAGACTTTGTCGAAATGTTTGTCGGAGTGGGAGCGGCCAGGGTCCGTGATCTTTTTGAACAGGCCAGGCAAAAGGCACCGGCCATAATTTTCATTGATGAACTGGATGCCATGGGAAAAGCGCGGGGAGCCGGAGGTATGGTCGGCAGCCATGATGAAAAGGAACAGACTTTGAATCAACTTCTGGTGGAAATGGACGGATTTGATCCGGCCAGCGGAATTGTCCTCATTGCCGCCACAAACCGCCCAGAGATCCTTGATCCGGCGCTTCTCAGGGCCGGTCGTTTTGATCGGCAGGTACTGGTGGATCGGCCGGATAAACAGGGAAGGCTTGAAATCCTTAAGGTTCATGTGAGGAAAGTCAAGCTGGATGAAAAAACAGACCTCGCGCAGGTGGCGTCCCTGACACCCGGGTTTACCGGAGCGGATCTTGAAAATCTCGTGAATGAGGCGGCTCTGGCGGCGACCCGAAGGGGTGCGGACAGTATCGGGCTTGAGGATTTCAATACTGGTGTGGAGCGTATCGTGGCAGGCCTGGAACGTAAAAACAGATTGCTGAATCCCAGGGAAAGAGAGATTGTCGCATACCACGAGATGGGGCATGCCATTGTTGCAGCGGCCATTTCAGGCTCGGACCCGGTTCATAAAGTCTCCATTATCCCCAGAGGGCTCGGTGCCCTTGGGTATACCATCCAGCGGCCGACTGAAGATCGCTATCTTATGACACAGGCTGAGCTGGAAAGTCGAATGGCCGTTCTCATGGGTGGAAGGGCAGCAGAGCACGTGGTATTTTCTCATTTTTCAACGGGTGCTGCCGATGATCTGTCCAGGATAGCCGATATTGCCCGCAGCATGGTCACCCGATATGCCATGGAGCCGGAACTGGGGCATGTGGCATTTGAGTCGGATCAGCGGTCTTTTCTGGGGCCAGGCGGTGAACAGTTCCGTCAGAGGCTTTACGGCGATGATACTGCCAGGGAAATCGACTGCATTGTCCGCAAAAAAGTTCTGACGGCTTTTGACCGGTCTGTGCATATTCTTGAGGAAAACCGGGAAATCCTTGAAGAGAGCGCCCGCCGCCTTTTAAAACATGAAACCCTGGAAGCAAAGGATCTGGAAGAGCTTTTCCAGACCCTGAAGCCCGCCTCTTCGGATTTTGCCCAATCCGCTCCGGAGTGCAAGGGATCATGCCATTGACAGGTGAATTTCTTTACAAGCCTTTTTCTGATTAATACAATGTACATGATCCGCTCCGGGGCACCGGAAAAAAAGCTTGGCTGCGGCAATATTATGATCGGCAGGAAAGCTTCATCATGAGAAATAAATTTCTTGGTACCGGAGAACCAGGGTATAATCCCTTGCGTAAAATGAGGGTCATACTAGCCGGACTCAGATTTGTTTTCCGCTATGAACTCACTGTTGCTTATAAACTGGTACTCTCTACCATGATCCTTATCCTGGCCTTTATTTTCCGTCAGTGGCTGGATTTTGAGATAATTCTTCTTGCAACCGGACTTGTTGTGGTCACGGAAATGTTCAATACCGCGATTGAAGCAATCTGCGATTTCGTCGAAATCAGGGAAAATGAAAAAATCAAGGCTATAAAGGATGTGGGCGCAGCTGCAGTAGGGATCAGCATTTTAATCTGGCTGCTGATCATGATCTTCAACTGTGCCCATCTCATTTCCATCATCTGCGGCTGATTTCCTTTCGATTCATCGAATCGCCAATATGGCCGGAGAAAACGGTATCGTCGCAAAAGCGCCGGGGCCGGGTATGTTTTAATCCATTAAGGTTAGAGCCCCTTTTTTTCAAACCAGACAAACATCGGGATGATTCCAGCCCAGAACACAGCGATGATGAGCCAGGGAGAGATGTTCAATAGTTCGAACGTACTGATTTTTCCGAAATCTTTCCACGCAAGAACTGTTGATTTGAAAAACGGATAAAGTTCAGCGTAAAGGGCCGCTCCTGCTATCATGCCTGCAATGGCGAAGACGGAGTGCCATCGTCCCTCGCCAAGGGCGCCGATCGAGGTTCCCGGACAGAAGCCCATCACGGCCCAACCGCCGCCGAAAAGAGCGCCTCCAACTAGAACAGCCCCCACATTCATTGCCTTATGGCTGAGAGAAATAATTTCGGAACCGGCAAGCAGCTGAATCCCGACCATACCGACCAAGATGGCCGATAACATAAACTTGAAGATCGTCATATCCTTCAAGAGCATTGCACCGATCTGCTTTTCAAAGCGCAGGACACGTCCTTTCTGCAGAAAAAATCCGAATAAAACGCCTGTAATCAAACCAAGGATCTGACCGGTGCTCATGATGATCTCCTCCTGTATAAAAGTCCTGCAACGATTACTCCGACCGCGAAAAACATAGCCAATGAGATGAAAGCGCTGACCGACAGCTGCATCATGCCGCTGAGACCGTGACCGCTTGGGCAGCCGTCTGCCATGCGCGCCCCGATCATGGCCACAATGCCTCCAAAAAATGCGCCTGCCGCCCGTTTGCCGATCGATGGACCAAACCGCTCTTTCCAGATCGGCGGAATACTTTCGAACTTGAAGCTCCTGTCTGTCTGGGATGAGATCAAGGCGCCAAAGAAGATCCCGATCACAAGCATGAACTGCCAATCGACCCGTACTTTTTCCTTGGTAAAGTATGCGTTTGCAGCAACGCTCTCCGGAGAGACCGTTTTTTCAAGCAATCCTGCGGCACGCACAAATGTCGTTGACGCACCAAGGTAATTGGTCTTGCCCATCCACTTTGTGGTTGCATACACCGAAGCGATGGCCAAAAGTCCCACCAGCGCCCCTGCCAAATAAGGACTCCAGCCGCCATCTGCTGTTTTCAGCTTCATTGTTATTTCCTCCTTTCATATTTGTTGTTGAACGTGGCATGCCATTGCTTTATATGTAGCACTCCTCCCATAAATTGGGAATAGTGCTTCAATTTATTTAAAAACGGGGCCGGGTAATACCGGTATATTTTATGGACAACCTAAATAAAAATATCAAACAGGCTTGCCAGGCAATTAGAGATGCAGACGCACTTTTTATAACGGCCGGTGCCGGTATGGGCGTCGATTCGGGTTTGCCTGATTTCAGGGGAAATGCAGGTTTCTGGAAAGCTTATCCGCCCATAGCGAAACTGGGCAAATCGTTCAGTGAAATGGCAGACCCTGTCTGGTTTGACAAACAGCCTGAAATTGCCTGGGCGTTTTATGGGCACAGGTTGAATCTTTATCGTGAAACAATCCCCCACGAAGGCTTTTCAAAATTGCTTGATCTGGGAAGAAGCAAGCCGTACGGATATTTTGTATTCACCTCGAATGTTGACGGGCAGTTTCAAAAAGCCGGCTTTGACGATGCATTGATTGAAGAGTGCCATGGCTCTATCCACCATCTTCAATGCACCGGACCATGTTCCAGCGACATCTGGGCGATTGGGGAAGAAAAAGTCAATGTTGATATGGAAGCGTTCCGGGCTACAGGCGAGTTGCCGAAATGCAAAAACTGTGGAAGACTGGCACGCCCCAATATTTTAATGTTTGGAGACTGGAACTGGATATCACACCGTACCAGTGAACAAGGGGCACGTTTGCAGAAATGGCTTGAAAAACTCACCAGCTTCAATGCAAAGTTGGCCATTATTGAAATGGGGGCAGGCCTTGCCGTACCTACGGTAAGATATAAATCCCAACGAACCGGCCGGAACTTAAATTCAACCTTGATACGCATCAACCCAAGGGATTACCATGTCTGCCAGGGCGCAATCGGCCTGCCGCTTGGCGCCAGGGAAGGCATAAACCGGATTTTGTGCTGATGAATTCAAAACGCTATAGAAAATTCAAATGAAAAATCTTGAAACCAAATGGGCGATAAGGCTTCTTAAGGAGCATAAGGAGATATGTTGGCAACATGGCATCAACCTTACAACTCCGGTAATCAATATATCTTCCGGCAAACAGACGGATGGTTATTGGAGTCCCCGGGATAGGACGATTTCGATTTCAAGGCATCTTATCAAGACGGAACCATGGGATATCGTGTTGGAAGTCCTGAAACATGAAATGGCACACCAATATGTTACTGACTTTTATAATGATGCCGATAAACATGGAAACTACTTTAAGAAAGCATGCAAAAAATTAGGCGTTCACCCAGCCTTTGTTACAAACAAAGACTATGCTGCAAAGATCGAGGATTTCAAAGGCAAGTTACCCTCTGATGCGAAAAGGATGTTAACAAAAGTTGAGAAGCTTATGGCCCTTGGGCAGTCCAGTAACGAAGCAGAGGCCCAGGCAGCTTCTAGAAAAGCCAACTATCTGTTAAACAAATATAACCTTCAAAGGGTCGAAAATGATAGTCCGGAAATAAAATATCACACGATTTGCCATAAGAAAAAGCGCATTGAAAGTATCCAGCAAGCGATCATGTCTATCTTGCAGAAATATTATTATGTTTCCTGTATATCATCCCACACCTATGATTTCCAAGATGATGCCGAATATAGAAGTGTTGTCATCGTGGGGAAAAAAGAGGCGATCAAGGTAGCTGAATATGTTTATCATTTCCTATTTGATACAGCTCAGACCCTTTGGCAGGAATATCGAAAGAAACATAAGGCCGGACGAGGTGATAAAGTTTCTTTCGATATGGGTTTCATTAAAGGGATTGAGGATAATCATAAAAAAATGCTTGAAAGCTCTCAGATTGAATTAAACGATGATAGACTTCTGCCTGTAAGCACGGTAAAAGCATTGGTAGAACAAAATCGCATTAAAAATCAAGTTGAAGTGTCTCGAATTTTCCCCAAATTAATCAAACAATATTATGGTAAACATCGTCCTTCATCAAGTGCATACAAGAACGGCTTTAAGAACGGGAAGAATACGCATATAAATAAAGGGGTGACCACTCGTGGAGGAGGGATCTCAGGTTTTTTGGGTTCAAGTGGCAAAGGTTAAGAGCCATTTCATGAAAGTCTATGCGCCAAAAATCATGCCGCAATATCCCACAAAGTCAGAGGAAGGCTCCAACGGATCGAAACTTGAGGCGTAGTCAAGGCAGACACCTTTGACTGCGCCCATCTTTTTTGCAGCAGCCACAGCCGCACAGGCTGCCCCGGCACAGCACATGTTATGGCGGGACAGTCCCTGGTGAATAATCTGCTTTTCATCCATGGCTGTTAACGCGTTAATGGCGGCCGCGTCATTTTCCTTTGCAACCCAATCAAATGCAGCCTTGCCTGATCCAGCCGGTTCAAATCCGAATCGCGGCCCGTAATGGGTCATATCGGTCGAACCTACCACCGCCACGGAGCGGTCCAACTCTTGTGCAACCTCAACTACGATTATCCCCAATGCTTGCGCCGCATCCGAAGGCGGCACGGCACACACCACAATCCGGGCTTTTGGGAAAAAATATTTTATAAAAGGATATTGCAGTTCCAGGGTGTTTTCTTCGAGGAATCGTGCGGGTGTCAATTGCTTCAGGTCAACACTTGCGGCGGCGGCTTGCTTAACCAGCCGATCTGTGAACGCCTTATCAATTTCAATAGCGCCCAAAGGGGTATCAACGGCTGTGCAATCCAGAACAAAGGACGGGGAATCGGCATGCATGTGAACCCCGAAAAGAACAATGCTCTCCACAGCCCGGCGGCCATGGGCCAGTGCGGCGAACACCCGGCAGGCCAATTTCCCCGAGTAAATCCAGCCTGCATGGGGAACAATGCCCGCCACAGGATTATTCAGCGTTTTTGTATCTGCTTCTGCTCTAAGATCATCGTTAAACCGTTCAAGAGCAGACCGGCACTGGTCAGCTGATCCCGGATACCAGGATCCGGCAAATGCCATTTTCTTTAGACCCATAATTTGCCCCCCCAAAAAAAGAAAAATTTTAAACCTTTATTTTACCACGAAGGAGATGAAGTTCACGAAGATATTAGAGTACGAAACTTCGTGTTCTTCGTGAACTTCGTGCTCTTCGTGGTTTTAATCTGAAACTATCTTAACTTTATGGCATTGCCCCGGCACCTTCGCGATTATCCGAGTTTTTCCTTCACCTTGGTGCGCAGCCATGCAAGCCATGGCTCCATGCCTTCCCGGGTCTTGGCGGAAAGTTCAAACACCGGCATGCCCGGATGCACCTTACCCATATTTTCCACGGCCAGGGCCGCATCAAAATCCAGATAGGGCAACAGATCTATTTTATTTAAAATGGCAGCATCAGCCACCTGGAACATAAGCGGATATTTTAACGGCTTATCCTCGCCTTCGGGGACGCTTAGAACCACGGCCCTTGCATCTTCGCCAATGTCAAATTCCGCAGGACAGACCAGGTTGCCGATATTTTCAACGATAAGCAGGTCAAGGTCATCGCACCCCAGGGACCTGGCCGACGATTCAATGAGATGGGCTGCCAGATGGCAGTCCCCCCCGAACTGATCCGTGTTGATCTGGATCACCTTGGCCCCTGTTACGGAAAGCCGGTCCGCATCATTGGTGGTGCAGACATCACCCACAATCACCCCCACCCGTATATCGGACATCAGCGCTTCCAGGGTCCGGCAGAGGGTTTCGGTCTTTCCGGAACCCGGCGATGACATCATGTTCAGGACAAACACCTTTTTCTCTTTAAAAAAAGCCCTGTTGCGATCTGCATCGGATTCGTTTTTTGCCAGTACCCGTTTTTGTATATTTATCTCCATGGGTTATCTCTCATTTTTTTTATTATTTCTCAATCGTCTAATCGTCTGCCAGCTCTATGGATGAGATCTCAATCTCCCGTCCCGAAATCATGGTCACCTGCCCGTTTTTGCATGCAGGACACCCAAAGGCCGGGGTATCGGTCTGCCATTCATGGTTACAACTTTCACAGTGCAGGCACACTGGCACCTCGTCGATTACCAACTCAGCACCTTCAAGAGGAGTGTCCCTGGTGATGACCTCCAGGCAAAAGGAGAGGCTATGCGCCACCACGGCAGCCAGTTTGCCGATCCTTAAATTCATTTTTTCCACCCTGGGATTTTCAATGCCATCGGGGATGGCATCCAGGGCGATGGTTACCAGTTGCTGGGCAATACCCATCTCATGCATACTTACTGATCCTGCCTTGCTTTAAAAAATTGCTGTTGAAATTCAGGAAAATTGTCTTCCTTTATTGCATGACGCATTTTTGCCATAAGATCAAGATAATAATAGAGATTATGAATGGTATTCAAACGATAGGATAAAAGCTCCCGGGATTTATACAGATGACGCAGATAGGCTCTTGAATAATTTCGGCAGGTGTAGCAGTCACAGGTTTCGTCTATGGGCCGCTCGTCCGTCTTATACACAGCATTAGGGATATTGATGGTACCGGTGTGGGTAAAAAGCTGGCCGTTTCTGGCATTCCGGGAGGGCATCACACAGTCAAACATGTCGCACCCCATACCCACCAGGGTCACAAGATTTTCAGGCGTACCCACCCCCATAATGTACCGCGGCTTTTGTGACGGCAGAAGCGGCAGGGTGTGATCAGCCATCTCATACATCACATCGGTGGGCTCTCCCACGGAAAGACCGCCAATGGCAAAGCCGGGAAAATCAATGGCGGTGATCTGTTCAGCGGATAGAGAGCGAAGGTCTTTAACCATTCCGCCCTGGACAATACCGAACAAGTTATTAATCGCGCCATTTTCCTGCCAGAAATCAAAGCCTCTTTTCGCCCAGGCCGTGGTCTTATTCAAGGCGTCAGCCACCTGCTGGTCGGTCGCCGGATGCCCCTGACACCAGTCCAGGGACATCATGATATCCGATCCCAAAATCATCTGGATCTCAACGGCCCGTTCCGGGGAAAAAAAGTGCCGGGAGCCGTCAATATGGGATTGAAAATGCACCCCTTCATCGGTGAACTTGGCCAGTTTTGCCAAAGAAAAAAACTGGAATCCCCCGGAGTCGGTGAGCATGGGTTTGTTCCAGGCCGTAAAGGCGTGAAGCCCTTTCATGGTTTCAATGACTTCAACGCCGGGCCGCAGATATAAATGATAGGTATTACCAAGAATAATCTGGGCCCCGCAATGTGCCAGATCCTCCTTTGACACGCCCTTCACCGACCCCACAGTGCCCACGGGCATAAAAATAGGGGTTTCAACAACACCGTGATCCGTGATAATCCGCCCCAAACGGGAGCGGTCCCGGCCGTCACCTTTTTTACTATTATCTTTTATTAAATCAAATGTAAGCATATTTTATTTTCACTCTATAAACATGGCATCACCATAACTGAAAAACCGATATTTTTCATCCACGGCGACCTTGTAAGCATCCAGAATCCGTTCCCGGTCATAAAAGGCGGAAATCAGCATGAGCAGGGTGGATTCAGGCAAGTGGAAATTGGTGATAATGGCATCCACGCATTTAAACCGGTAGCCTGGATAGATAAACAGGTCGCACCGACCCTGACCGGCCGAAATTCTGCCGCAAGCGTCGGTACAGAACTCCAGGGTCCGGACAGCGGTGGTGCCCACGGCAATCACCCTGCAACCGGCCCCACGGGCGCGGTTAATTTTTTCAGCAGCCTGCTCATCTACAATAAAATATTCCGAGTGAATCTGATGATCCCGGATATCCTTTACCCGCACCGGTACAAAGGTGCCATATCCCACATGCAGGGTAATCCGGACCACGTCCACACCCTTGGCAGAAAGCGCTGCAAGCAAATCTTCCGTAAAATGAAGCCCGGCCGTGGGCGCGGCCACAGCCCCCTCGGCGGTTGCATAAACCGTCTGGTAATCCTGCCGGTCTTTTTGCTCATCCATTTGCGCCGGTGTGCCTGCCCCCTGCCCCGGATTCTGATCCCGTTTAATATAGGGCGGCAAAGGCATTTTACCTGATTTTTTCAACCGGAATAAAAAATCATTGCCCCCGTTAAAACAGACCACAGAGATCCGGTCCCGGTGTTCAATCACGGTAGCCGTAATATCCTGTCCCAATTCAAGCACCGTGCCAGGTTCCGGCCTGCGTGACGCCCTGATCAGGCAGTCACACTGGAACCGTCCTGTATCGGCCAGGTGTTTCATGCCGGCAGCATAATCAATAATGAGGACCTCTACACGCCCCCCCGTGGGTTTATGGCCCAAAAGCCTTGCCGGCACCACCCGGGTGTCATTAACCACCAGCAAATCACCGGGGCGCAGCAGATCAGCGATATCAAGAAACCTGCGATGGCTGATGTCATGGCTCCTGCGGTCCAGGTGCATGAGACGGGACAGGCTTCTGTGTTCGCAGGGTGTCTGGGCAATCAGGGATTCGGGCAGATTATAGCGGTAATCAGACAGATTGTACATCAACCGGCCTCCATGGCAAGGTATAGCACCACCAGGCCCGCCAGCATCATAAAAAAGCCAAATCGCCTCAAGGTGCCTTCGGGCATTTGCAGGATCATCGTTACCATCTGCCGCATCTTATTCGGTGAGATGAAATAGGGCAGCCCTTCCACAATCATGATCATGCCCATCACACAGAAAAAAAATTTCATTAAAATAATTTCCTTTTGTTCTTTTATTAGAGGTACCCTTGATAATTAAAAATATCAAGGTTATAAAGGAAGGCTGGTAAGAACTCAACCCCGGGCATGGACCGCTTCATGCACCGGGCACCCAAAGGAACCAGACATCACATGGCATTTGAACCTGTTATCGGACTAGAGGTCCACGCCCAACTCAAAACTAAGACTAAAATCTTCTGCAACTGCTCAACCGCCTTTGGCAAGTCCCCCAACGCCAATACCTGTCCGGTATGCACAGGCATGCCGGGGGTTTTACCGGTACTGAATAAACAGGCGGTTACCTTTGCAATCAAGGCCGGCCTTGCCACCAACTGCACCATCAACCGGGAAAGCCGGTTTGACAGAAAAAACTATTTTTATCCCGATCTTCCCAAGGGTTACCAAATCTCCCAGTATGCAAAGCCCATTGCCGAACACGGCTTTCTGGATATTGAAGTGGATGCCCAGGAAAAACGCATCGGCATCACCCGCATTCACATGGAGGAAGATGCCGGAAAACTGATCCACGACCCCCTGCGGGGAAAAAGCATGGTGGACCTGAACAGGACAGGGGTTCCCCTTATTGAAATTGTCAGCGAACCCGACCTTCGCACCGCTGCCCAGGCCGGCGCATACTTGAGAAAACTGCATACCATTTTAAAGTACATTGACGTATGTGACGGGAACATGGAAGAAGGCTCATTCAGATGCGACGCCAATATCTCCCTGCGGCCCCTAGGTCAGGAGGAATTGGGCACCCGCACCGAGCTTAAAAATCTAAACTCCTTTAAAAATGTAGAAAAGGCTATCCTGTACGAAATTCAGCGTCAGACTTGTGTGCTGGAAGAGGGCGGACAAGTCATCCAGGAGACCCGTCTGTGGGATCCGGCCAAAAACCGCACCGCATCCATGCGGGGCAAAGAAGAGGCCCATGATTACAGATATTTCCCGGATCCTGACCTTGTGCCGCTGATTGTTGATGATGCCTGGATCCAGGCAGTCCGCGCCGGTATGCCCGAACTGCCGGATGAAAAAAAGCAGCGCTTTATTCAAGAGTACAGCCTGTCTGAATATGATGCCGGTGTGTTAACAGCCGCCCTGGAGATGGCCAACTTTTTTGAAGAGACCATTAAGCCGTTGAAAAACATCAAACAGGCGGCCAACTGGACCATGACCACACTCATGGGCATGCTGAATGCCAAAGGCATTGAGATCTGTGATTTACCCGTATCAGCCCATGCTTTTTCAAAGCTTCTTGGGCTTCTGGAATCCTCCCGAATCAATGCCAATGCCGCCAAAACCGTTTTTGAAGAAATGGTGGAAACCGGTAAAGATCCTGAAGCCATAGTCAAAGAAAAAGGTCTTGAACAGGTATCAGACCAGGGCGAACTTGAAGCAATGGTGGATGAAATCATCAAGGAAAACCCTGAAGAGGCAAAAGCGTACAGAGACGGAAAAACCAAGCTGTTCAGCTTTTTCATGGGTCAGGTCATGAAAAAAACCCGGGGCAAGGCAGACCCCAAAGTGGTCACGCCCATGCTCAAATCCAAACTGTAAAGGCAGATGCAAATGAAAAAACCACGCGCTTTTGTGAAAGCAATTCTGTCCGTCTTCATCCTTGGCGGATTGATCTTTCCATATACGGCCTTTGCCGATACTCCTGAAACCCTTGCAGTCCTTTCCTTTGACATCAATGCCGATAAGAATAAGAATCTGGACTACCTTAAAAAAGGCATCTCAACCATGCTCTATTCCAGGCTCACCAACCCTGGAAAAGTCGTTGTTGTGCCGCCCCAAAAGATGGCATCCCTTGAGGTCGGTTTAAAAAAACTTTCCGGCAGTCAACTGGTTCATGAAACTGCCCGGAAAACCGACTCCAGATATGTGATTCACGGCACCATCACCAGCCTTGCAGGTTCTTTCAGCATTGATGCCAAGGTCTTTGACACCACTGAAAAACAGTACATGGNNCCGCATAGCCGCCGCCATAAACCATAAAGTATTCAACCGTACAACCGTCACCTGGGAACAGATGGAACAGGAAAAGCAGAAAAAACTCAATGAGTTGAAAAATCAGAATCCGGAAAACCTTATGCAGATACCCACAGGATGGCAACAGGAAGAAAAGGTTGGCTGGAAAGTCTGGAAATATCTGTTTTAGGACATGTAATCCACCAGACTTAACCCCATAACCGAAGATGTCGAACTCAACGCCGCTTGATAAACGGTCTGGGCAGATTTAAGATCCATAATGGCTTCCACGATATCTGCATCCCGGACCGTGGAGCGCTGGGTGGTCAGGGTCAAATTCGAATTCGAGATGGTGGCTTCGGTGGTGGTTGTACTGCCGTAAATCCTACCCACAGTTGAGATGCTTGATGTGAGACTTTCATAATGATTGTCCAGCCGGCTCATGGCCCGCTGAATACCGTCCACATCATCATTTTTCAGTGCCTTTTTGAGATCAAAAATCGTATCCCATATACTCCAGGTGGCTTCTTTTCCTTTCTGGGGGGCGGAAGAGACATCCTTGTCGGCATTAAAGCCAAGACTGCCGGCAGCACTTGAGGCGGCATTGGTGCCCGAGGAAAACAGCAAGTCAAAGGATTCAAGCTGCCGGCCGGTTTTTGTATTCTCGCTGAGGGTAAAGGACTTGGTTGCCTCATCATAAACCACGGAATAATTAACCCGGTTGCCGTTTTCAGCCGAGGCGGATTCAAGGGCCTTCTCCACAGCTTCAGCATAGGAGTCAGGATCCGAGTAAGTGCCAGCCTCTATCACGGCAGTCAGTTGAACCGAGGTGCCGCCTCCGTCCAGAAGGGTTTCGGTGAAATCAATCCTATCATTCTGATCTTTAAGCACGGACAGACCTGGAGGCACGGAGAACTTGCCGGAGACCGGAAAATCACTGGTAACCGTTTCAAGAATCACAGTTTCTATTTTAAACCCTAAATCCGGCAGAATACTTGCATTTTTATAGCCTTTCACGATATCAAAAGAGACAGTATCTCCATCTTCAGGCTCACCGTTCAGATCTACAACAATATCTGGTTTTCCGTCATCATCCACGTCAATTTTTATGGAATTGCCGCTTGCATCAATCTTAGAGGGCAGCCCATATCCCGGATCGTTGGACACTTTCCAGGTGCCGTCTTTTTCGGTGTAGGTAAACGTTAATGGTTTCGTACCCTTGGGTTCCGGCGTGTACTTGGTCAGAGCTGCTTTATCAACTATATTAATTTCCACATCTTCAAAACTCTGACCATCTGTTTTAAGATTCTCAATCCTGACCGTTTCCGTCTGAATCACCTCAAAACTTACGCTCATAGGCGTATCATTGCTGCCGTCAGTCCCAATGGAAAAGGTGTTTGTGTCACCATCATATTTCACCTCATAAACAATGCCGTACCCCTGTTCTTTACTGTGTTCTTTACTGGCTTCGTTCAGGGTGTCTTCAACAATAGCTGCAAGTTTTTCTTTGCTGTAGGTACCGGCGGGAAGGGTTGCCTGAATGGTGACTTTATTGTTTTCACCTGTACCGCGGGATTCGGTGAAAACAATCTGATTGTTGGTTTTATCTACAATGATTTCATCTTCATAGAACAGGTCACTGCCGCAACAGTCCAGAGAAACGGTGGTATGCTTCGACGTGCGTATACTTACCGCGTTACTGCTGCCGTTGTAAGTAACACGTGTGGGATTGCCATCATCATCGCAGGTAAAAGGGGGTGTCCGGTTATTGTCACCACCAAACACATATCCGCCATAGGCGTTGGTATTGGCAAGGTCCAAAAGGCCGTCAAGATAAAGCGACATGCTCGCTGCAGCGTTTGATCGCTCCTGATAAGAGGCCGAGGCATTGGACAAGGCCGAGCATAACAGCTTCATTTCAGACAACTGATCAGCCATGGTGTCAAGGGCGGTTTCAGCCGTGGTAAGCACGTTCTGGGTCTGGTCCACATTCACCTGATACTGCTCCAATGCGGCCAGTTCGGAATTGATGGTCAGCACCTGGTTCATACCCGATGGATCATCAGATGCGGAACTGATTTTTAAATTCGTGGAGAGGACTTCATTGGCTTCGTTTAAATCAGAGGTGAGCCGTCCAAGCTGATATGTGGCCTGTTTGTATATGCTTATGGTTGCGACTCTCATGGCAGACCTCCTATAAGATAAAATGTTTCAAAAATCAACGCGTTGCAAGC
>NZ_DDYV01000196.1:0-17110 GCF_002348205.1 Desulfobacter sp. UBA2225
AACGGGCTTCGAAAAGCCATGGGAAAAAAGATTGCCACCATGATGGAGGAGCACCGGACCCTTTTTATGAAGGGTGCCCAGGAAAACGGCCATGATTCCCAAAAGACTGAAGAGCTTTTTAACCTGATGGAGAAATTCGGCGGCTACGGCTTTAACAAGTCCCATTCAGCAGCCTATGCCCTGATTGCATTTCAGACCGCTTTTCTTAAAGCCCATTTCCCCGTTGAGTTCATCGCCGCCCTGATGACGTCTGAACGCAGCAACTCAGATGCGGTGCTCAAGTACATGGATGAATGCAAAGCCCATAACATCAAGGTTCTGCCCCCGGATGTCAACGAGAGTGACGCCTTTTTCAATGTGGATAATGATTGTATCCGCTTTGGTCTGGCTGCTATTAAAGGCGTGGGAGAAGCCGCCATTGAATCTATTGTGGAAAATTGTGAAAAGGAAGGTGAATATACCAGCCTTTATAATTTCTGCGAACGGGTAAACCTGAGCAAGGCCAATAAAAAAGTGCTTGAAGCCCTGATTAAATGCGGCGCCTTGGACGCCACCGGCGACAAACGCGCCCAGATGATGGCGGTGCTTGAGGATGCATTGGACCATGGTTCCAGAATCCAGAAGGAGAAGGCAGATGCCCAGCTGGATCTGTTTGCCGATTCAGGTGTGGGCATTTGTCTCCCCTCCAATATCCCAAGAATGCCTGACATGGACGAGTGGGAGGGCAAAGTGTTGCTGGAGTTGGAAAAAGAAGCATTGGGGTTTTACATCACCGGCCATCCTATGGATGATTATGCGGATATCATACGTAAATTTGCCAATGTTAACACGGTTACGCTTCAAGATGTTGAAGATGAAAAGATGATCCGCATCGGCGGGAATCTCAAGGTTCAGAAGATTCACAAGACCAAGAAAGGGGACCTGATGGCCTTTTGCAACCTTGAGGACCAGTATTCAACCGTGGAGCTTGTAGTGTTTCCAACTCTTTATGCCAGGACCCATACGTTTTTGTCCCAGGAGCAGGTTGTCATTGTTGAAGCAGAGGTCCAAAAGAAAGAGAATACGGTCAAGCTGCTGGGTGAAGCAATTGTTCCGGCAACCCAGGCTGAAACCCTTTGGGCTGCCGGTATTGTGATGCAGGTGGATGCGCAACAGCATAAACCTGATGTATTTGATCAGCTCAAACCCGTGATTGAGCGGTATCCCGGCAATTGTGTTTCCTTATTCAACATTCACATCAATGCAGGACACCCGGATGTGATGGTTAAATTGTCGGATGAATATAAGTCCGATGCCTGTCCCGGTTTTTTTCAGGAGATTGAAACCATCCTTGGCCCCGGCACGATTGAAACCAGATGCGCGCCTGTAAAAGAGAAGGTGAAAAAGAAAAAGCGCTGGTCCCAAAAACAGGTCACCTGATGTCCGGATTGATAAAAACGGTGCCGGGATTGGAGATCTGAAGGCGACTTACCACCCGGCCCACCCCGTCAATACTTCTGACCAGGTCCTCGGCCATGCGGCGCTGGTATGTATCGGATACCCATCCATCAAGATAGACCACCCCATGGCGGACCTTTATGTGAATTCCATGATCATCCACCATGTCATCGGACATAAATTTGGATTTTACCCGGGCCATAAGCACCGTATCACTGACAAATCCTACGGGTGACCGAGCGCTTTCTTCGGTATCAGATTGGTAGTACACCGGTGACCCGGTATTTTTGGATCCACAGCCGGGCATCAAGAAACAAGAAACAAGAAACAAGATGCAGGAGACAAGAGGGCGAAACACCTGCGGTGCGCATTTTAGCCCTGCGTTTTTGGAATCTTCAAGTTTCATTGTTTGTTGTGGGTTGAATGCGCATGGCTGTTAGTCAAAATCGTTCAGATCTATACTGTCAAGATCTGAAAGGTCCATATCCTTTAGGAGATCATCTTCGTCGGGAATGATGTCTTCGTCAATCACAATCGGTTGGCCTGTAGTGTTTCCGAGTTTTTCAACATTGTTGAACCCCTCTTGGTCATCCGCGTCGCGATCTGCAAAAAATTCTGAAATTCCAAGAAAAAACAGATATCCCAGGCCGGCCATATTCAAAAGGATGATCATTGCTCCCATGATGTTTTTAATCAGCACGCTTTGCTTTTTCCAGTTAATGGTTTGACGATGGGGATTTGAGTGTTTATATATAATCTTCGTTTTTGTGGCAAGACTAAACCTGATATTAGGGGTAAGGGAATTCAAAGGTTTTTTGTATGGGTTGGCTTGGAAAAATAGTTGGCGGTACCATCGGACTGGCTTTAGGCGGTCCTTTGGGTGCTGTGGCAGGGGCTGCTTTTGGCCACGCTTTTGTGGACAAAAGGGAAGATGAGTATTTACGTTCTATTCCGGGTAGTAATGGACCGGGCCTGTCTGCCAATGAAGAAGCTCAGCTGCTCTTCTTTACTGCGGCTTTTTCCATGCTGGCTAAAATCAGCAAAGCAGACGGCCGGATCAATGAAGAGGAGATAAAAGCAGTTGAACGCTTTATGGTCAATGATCTTCAACTTGATCAAGCAAGCCGTGAGACGGCAAAAAATATTTTCAGAAATGCCGTGACATCTTCCCAGACCTTTGAGGGATTTGCCGAGCAATTTTATTCGGTGTTTAAATACCAGTCTAATATCATTGAGTTGATGATGGATGTGCTGCTCAGGGTCTCTTCGGCTGACGGAAGTATTTCTGATGTCGAGGAGCAGATGCTTTTGTCAGCTTCACGGATTTTCAGATTTTCCCTGTTGGATTATAACCGGCTTAAATCCAGGTATGTGAAAAAATCAGATCCCTATTATGCTGTTCTTCAATGCGATGAAAATGCAAGCAATGAGGAGATCAAAAAGAAATACCGGACCCTGGTCCAGGAGTATCACCCGGATAAAATTCAGGCCAAGGGGCTGCCCGAAGAATTTGTCAAGTTTGCCACGGATAAATTCACTGAAATCCAGGCCGCTTACGAGCACATCAGAAAAAGCCGGGGATTTTGATCCGGCCACTACTGGAAGAACAAGTAAGCGGTATATATAATTGATAGGCCTTCCGGTATAGTGACATGCACAAGATTGCTCAACTATTTGAAAAAAGAATAAATTGTTGACACTTTTTATCTGCTCTGATAGATTTTTAGTCTCGTAAATATAAAATCTAACGCTTTAACGTCAGGACAATATGAGGCTTTTATGGTTCAAGATTATGATGATGATGTCATTGAACTGACCGACGTGGTCACCGAAGAATCATCCCGAGAAGACCAGGAAATAATTGAACTGACCCAGGAAGCTTCGGCTCCCGAAGCGTTGCTTTCTGATGATGTTTTTTTACCCTTAAGAGAGGGTGAAAATATCATGCCGTCACTGGACCGGGTCGATATAGAAGCTGTCCTTGAAAAAATTATAGAGAAAAAATTTTCTGCAACCATTGAAAAAATCCTTTTTGAAGTGATGGAAAAAGTTATCAAACGTGAAATAGAAGATATTAAAGCCGGACTTAAGAAAGACCTGGATGATATTGGTTAGGTCTGATTAAACGATTGACTTAATTTTTAAAAGTTTTTATTAACGTGACGGGGATTGATTCAATCCCCTTTTTTGATTAAATAGCCTTGGGCTGCCTTGTTTTGTAAAACGCTTGGCGGTTCACGACAAAATTTTACACAGCCCCGTATTGTATGAGGCTGTCACATTAAAAGGGTTTGAGGAGTTGAATTATGTGTTCGGATTCCCTGGACAAAGGATATTCACCGAAAGAGATTGAAGAGAAATGGTATTCATTTTGGCTTGAAAACGGTTTTTTTAGAGCTGAAGACAAAAGTGACAAAATCCCCTTTTCAATTGTTATTCCACCGCCCAACGTCACTGGCGTGCTTCACATGGGGCATGCCCTAAATAACGTTATCCAGGATATCATGTGCAGATACAGAAGGCTTTTGGGGCAGAATGTGCTTTGGATGCCGGGAACTGATCACGCCGGAATCGCCACCCAGAATGTGGTGGAGCGTAAACTGGCGGCCGAAGGCAAAAACCGTGATCAAGTCGGTCGGGAAGCCTTTATTGAGGAAGTCTGGAAATGGCGGGAAAAATCAGGTGGTGCCATCATCAACCAGCTCAAGCGTCTTGGTGCATCCTGTGACTGGGACCGGGAACGCTTCACCATGGACGAAGGACTTTCCGAGGCTGTACGTAAAGTGTTTGTCCGTCTGTACAAGGAGGGCCTGATTTATGAAGACCAGTATATTATTAACTGGTGTCCCAGATGCAAGACCGCTCTCGCAGACCTTGAGGTTGAATACGCAGAAAAGGACGGTTACCTCTATTATATCCGCTATCCGTTCAGAGGCAGCCAGAAAAAAGGGCTGACCGTTGCGACGACCCGGCCTGAAACCCTTTTTGGGGATATGGCTGTGGCAGTTAACCCTGAAGATGAACGCTTCAAGAACCTTGAAGAAACAGAAGTTCAGCTGCCCCTGACAGATCGCCTAATTCCCATTATCCGGGATGAATATGTGGATACCCATTTTGGTACCGGCGCCCTGAAAATCACCCCGGCTCATGATCCCAATGATTTTCATCTGGGTGAAAAACACGGCCTGAAAAAATTAAAAGTGATTGATGATGCCGGTGCAATGCTCGAAGGGGCAGGGCGGTTCGCAGGTCTTGACCGGTTTGAATGCCGGAAAAAAGCTGTTAAAGCGCTTGAAGAGTTGGGCCTTCTTGAGAAAAAAGAACCATTGAAACACAGCGTGGGCAATTGCTACCGCTGCCACACCGATGTGGAGCCTTCCATTTCCAAGCAATGGTTTGTCAAGGTAGGGCCGCTGGCTGCAAAGGCAGCCCAGGCCGTACGGGACGGCAGAACCAGGATTATTCCTGACAACTGGTCCAAAACCTATTTTGAGTGGATGGATAATATCAGGGACTGGTGCATATCCCGTCAGATCTGGTGGGGTCACCGCATCCCGGTATGGAAATGCCCGGATTGCAAGGCCGTTATTGTTGAAGAGACGGATCCTGATTCCTGCCCCAAATGCGGTTCCCAAAATATTGTTCAGGAAACCGATGTCCTTGACACCTGGTTTTCTTCAGCCCTCTGGCCATTTTCCACGATGGGCTGGCCTGAAAAAACGAATCTTTTGCAAACCTTTTATCCGACCAATGTTCTGGTTACAGGATTTGACATTCTGTTTTTCTGGGTTGCCAGGATGATGATGATGGGCATTCATTTCATGGACGATGAAGTCCCGTTCAAGGATGTTTATATCCACGCCCTGGTCAGAGATGAACACGGGAAGAAAATGTCCAAGTCCAAGGGGAATGTTATTGATCCGCTCAAGGTGATTGATGAATACGGGGCAGATGCGTTCAGGTTTACCCTGGCTGCTTTTGCCGCCCAGGGCAGGGACGTTAAAATGTCCGAATCAAGGGTCGAAGGGTACAGAAATTTTGTCAACAAGTTATGGAATGCGGCCAGATTTACCCTGATGCACATTACTGAAAAAAACGCATTGACTGACAATCTTGCCCTGAGCCTGACGGATCGCTGGATTTTATCCAGGTGTACTGAAACATCTTTGGCCGTTAAACAGGGAATTGACGAATACCGGTTCAATGAAGCCGCTTCTGCCGTTTATCAGTTTGTATGGCATGAATTCTGCGACTGGTACCTTGAGGCTGCCAAGCCCGCCCTGTATGAAAAGTTAGGGGCAGACCGGCGTGACGCTGCCCGTGCTGTTCTGGCAAAAGTGCTTGAAGATATTGTCATCATGCTGCATCCTTTCATGCCCTTTGTTACCGAAGAAATTTACAATATCCTTCCGGGCACAAAAGGTTCTGTGATGAAGGCCACGTTTCCCTATAATGAGGATGAGTTTAAAAAATTTAAAGATCCGGATTGTGAAAAAGAGATGGAATTTATGTTCTCTTTGATTTCAGGTATCCGAAATGTCAGATCTGAGATGAACATCCAGCCATCCATCAGGGTTAAGGTCCTGGCCACTACGGCAGAAAGCTCAGAAAAACTGCTGATTGCCGAAAACAAATCTGTCATTATCAATCTCGCCACCCTTGAGAATCTCTCTTTCTGTGACGCAGAGAATCCGCCTGAATCTTCCGCCACCACAGTTTCAGGGGCCACTACTTGCTATGTCTGCCTGGACGGTGTAATTGATTTTGACAAGGAAATCAGTCGTCTTGAAAAGGAGCTGGAGAAAAACACCAACGAGTTGAACAATATCCAGAAACGACTGAACAATGATAGCTTCCTTGAAAAAGCCCCGGAAGATGTTATTGAGAAGGTCAAGTCACAACATGAAGAACTTAAAGAAAAGCAGGATAAAATTACGGTGAATCTGGATCGGGTTAAGAATCTGAAACAGGATTGAAAACGTATATATGGATATCACAGAACAGATCATCCGGCTGGCGCTTTTTGAAGATACCGGTCTTGGGGATGTGACCACGGAAAGTATTTTCCTTCATCCCCAGGAAAAAACCGCCATTATTGTAGCCAAACAGGATTTTATCCTGGCAGGAATCGATGTGGCAAAAAAAGTATTCCATTTTGTAGATCCATCAATGAAGTGTAAAAATCATTTTAATGATTCGGACACCATTAAAAAAGATGAGGTCATATTTAGCATCACTGGTGATATCCGCTCTATTCTGACAGCTGAACGTGTGGCTTTAAATTTTCTGCAGCGGCTTTCCGGTATTGCGACCCTGACACGAAAATTTGTCAAGACCCTGGATAATCCAAAAGTCAGGCTGGTGGACACAAGAAAAACAACACCAGGCTGGCGAAAAATAGAAAAAGATGCTGTCCGGGCAGGGGGGGGTTCTAATCACAGATTTGCCCTTTATGACGGCATTCTGATCAAGGACAACCATATTGCGGCTGCAGGCTCCATTGCGGCGGCCGTTTCCCTTGTCCGGGCCAGGGCTTGCCATCTGATGAAGGTGGAAGTGGAGGTTTCGAATATGGACCAGGTGCAGCAGGCACTTGATGCCCGGGCTGATGTTATTATGCTGGACAATATGGACATTGATGCCATGACCAAAGCCGTGACGCTGATTGGAAAGCGGGCGATGGTGGAAGCCTCGGGTAATGTTAGTTTGAAGACGTTAAATGCCATTGCCGGAACCGGTGTGGATATTATTTCCTGCGGCGCGCTCACCCATCAGGCGGTATCTGTGGATCTAAGTTTGCGTATTCAAAATTAATTTTGAGAAATATGGTATGCTGACAATTTCCAGAATTTGTTTGCTATTGCTCCTTGTGTTAACGATATTCATCACACCTTCCTATGCAGTAACGCTACAAAATTCAACATCGACAAATGAGAACATAAATCTGTATGAACTCAAGGATCAGACCTATTATTTTCCGGCTAATTACGCTTTAAATGATAAAACAGTCTTTTTACCTTTGCGAAGATGGGATCTGATTTTTACAGGTGACCATATCAATCAAATTGATGACCCCGTGGACCGTGAAAATATCAATTATGTAATTCCAGGGCCTTTTAACCATGTTATGGTGTATATGGGAAAAGATTCAAAAGGCCTGGCGTATGCAATTGAACTCAATCTATATTCGCTGGAAGGCGGTGGCCGCTTATCGTTAATCTGCTTGGGATCTGATTTTGGAATCCTTCGCCACCCAGAGACTCAACGTATTCACGATAAACGTATGATGGAGAATCGTTGGGCAATGCGGTTTATCAATACTGCATATGAGCAGGTGCGCACCCATGAAGATTTACTCTTTTCAAAATTGGAAAACGACTTGGCGACAAATCTTCCTTACCAATTTGTACTTGAGCACTCAGGCCAACTGTGGGATCGCTATATCTATTTGATTGATGATGGATTTGAAGGGGGGGCCGGCTGTTCCGACTATTGGACCACCTTGTTTGAGGTGTATGCAGGTCTTTGTATTAAGAATGTCAGAATGAGTGCTCAGGAAATGGTGGACTATGCTCGTAACAGCCCGGAAGGGCTTCTGGCATATGTCCCAACGGAAGTGAGTCCATTTTCGAATCCGGTTTTCGTTTATCAATTGCTGGCTATGGGATTCCAAATCGTACCTGATGACCCCCATGTATACAGTTGTGACGGCACAGAAGAGACCGGCATTGTGTTACCCTATCTGATCATGCAAAGCGATCTGCTCGAAGAGATTCAAGCGTTGAAATCGCCTTTTCCCGTATTCTGATTTCTGTCTTTGGGCAAAAGATGACGAATGGAATGGATGATATCCCTGGATACCATCCATTCTTGACCTATCTATTTTACTGTATATGCGCAGTTGTTAAAGGTGATGGTTTTTGTTTCAGAATCCCCTGTGATGACAATATTACCGCCCGCAGCGGTATCCGTACAAACCTCTTCATCCATTATTACATTATTGAAAATAACACTATACTCGCCTACGGTGATGGGGTCGGCGGGTGTTGATATGATGGTTTGAGGTGACGTTGTGCTATTTATTCTCGCTGTTCCGTTGACATCTCCTTCATGGGTCGTCAAGTCTAATGCCATATCGTAAATATCAGTGGAGACAGGCGTTACAATGATCGTTCCGGAGGCTTGCATGTCCGAGGTTTCAAAATTGGTAAGTGTGAGGATAATGGGTTGTTCGGATGAATCGCTAAAAGGCATGCTAATTTGCATTCTGCCGTTCATTGAAACGTCTACAGATTGAAGATTTGAAAAATTAAGGTTTGCCTGTATAATCGCGTCTTCTCCGGATGCGGCCAGACTTATTCCGAGCGTCATGGCTCCGTTAAGAATCAGCCGGCTGTCTCGCTGGACATTTGTGGCGGTGATTGCTGCATTGGCGGAAAGGCCGGTTTGAGTCATAACGATATCGGTAATATTGATTAGCACCAGACCTGTATATGTTGAACTGCTTCCTTCAGGGGTATATCCGGCACCGAAATCAGCCCTAACATTTATGGCAGAGGGCAAATTTGAAATGTCCAGAGTCTCCATAGGGGGGGTGATGGTTACCACAGAAGAGTCGCCATTTAAAATTTCTTCCAGCAGGGTTGAAATTTCGTCAATCATGGGAGACATATCACTTACAGAAGAGATCAGCGCAAGGTAGCTCTCAATGTCCGCTTCCAGTTCAGAGGGAAGCGCTGCCGCGATATATGCTTGGGCATCATCTATGCTAAAATCACTATCTGTAGCATACGATACGATGTTTTTTGCCCACTCCATAAAATTTTCATTGGTAGTTAAATTTCCGATTTTGGAGTTCGCAAACAAAAGGCCGATTTCGGTCTTTTTGGCCAACATAGCGGCATCTGTTGGACTGTGGGTTTCATCTTTTGCACCATTGATGATAGCCATAATAGCCTGGTCTCGCCTAAACTCACCGCTCTCCAGCCCATCTACCCAATAGGCAAGCCCTGCTTGCGCTGGATCACGGCTTAATGTATTATTAAAAACTGTGGTGATGAATTCTGCATTGCTGGATCCTGTTGGAAATTTTGCCTGGGTTTCCGGTTGGTTAAAAAAAGATTGTGCCACATTCTCAATAGTAAAAGTGCCGAATTCAACTTCTTTGGTCCAGTACTCTAAACCCCTTAAAGCCGGCGCCCTCTCAAACGTTGCTACATAAATTTCAGTAACACGTTGTTGAATTTCCTCATGCGATAGAGAACTAACGGCATGAGAATTACCGTACAGTAAAAACAACCCCATTACGACCAATAGATTTTTTTTCATGTGCACCTCATTCTTTTTAAATTAAGTTTAGAAAAACATAACAGGATCACCTGTGAATGTGCCCTGCTGTATTTACGTCTTTTTCTGCTTTTTTGAATAGGCTGAAATTTTATCATGGATTATTAATTTTTAGAAGACGAAATTAACGGGCTACGGTTAACTGGTTGCGGCCGTTTTTCTTGGAAAGGTATAATGCGTTATCTGTGCGTTTGATAAATGAGGTAAGGTCTTCACCCTTGACAATCTGTGCTGCCCCGATGCTTACGGTTACCGATGTCTGCACACCGTGATTGGGTATGAATACCGCTTTTTGCACATTGTCTTTAATGCGGCTGCCCACCAGACAGGCTTCAGTCAACTCTGTTTCCGGTAAAAGAACGGCAAATTCCTCACCCCCGTAGCGGTAGGCGGAGTCCATGCTGCGCAGACAGGAAGAGATGATCATGCCCATGCTCATCAGCACTTTATCTCCTTCTAAATGTCCCCAGGTATCGTTGTATTTTTTAAAAAAATCAATATCCAGCATAAGCAGTGATAAATTCCGGGAATAGCGCTGAGAACGTTCGACCTCTTGCTTGATCTGATGAAAAAACTGTCGGGAATTGAACAGGCCTGTTAACCCGTCGGTTATGGCCAGCTGCTTCATATCTTTTAGAAGCTTATCCCTTTCCCTTTTAAATGCAGCTTCCCTGAGCATTCGTTTGATTCTTAAGTTCAGTTCTTCAAAGCGGAACGGCTTGAAGATGAAATCACTGGCTCCGGCATTAATGGCCTCCTCATAGGAATAATCAGCAGAATACCCGGTCATGACCATGACATCAATATCGTATTGATCCCTGATCAGACGGGTTAGTTCAAGCCCGTCCATTCCCTGCATCATGATATCCGTCAAAACAATATCGGGTTGAAACGTTTTCAGAATATCAACGGCATGGAATGCACTTTCAGCACTTTTGACCTCATAGGCCATCAATTTTAAAAACTCTTCTACAGATTCTTTAATTGCTATATCATCATCAACAATGAGGATGGCATGGGCCATTGGCTTCTCCGATACAAATAGAACTCCCTGAACAGCGGCTTTTCTTGACACTGCAAAATACAATTGATAAATGTATAGCCTTAATATGTATAGATACAGCTTTTTTGTCAACTCTTAGTTTGGAGCTTAATTGAAATACGATCACCTTCATATTAGAAATTTTTCTATTATTGCGCATATCGACCATGGTAAATCAACCCTGTCTGACCGACTGATACAACTGTCCGGTATTATAGAGGATCGGGATATGAAAGAGCAGATCCTGGACTCCATGGATATTGAGCGGGAAAGGGGAATCACCATAAAATCCCAGACCGTGTCCCTTCCTTATACGGCACCGGACGGCAGTAAATTTCTGCTGAACCTCATTGATACACCGGGGCATGTGGATTTTTCCTATGAAGTGTCAAGGGCTCTTGCCTCCTGCGAAGGCGCTTTGATACTGACCGACGCATCCCAGGGGGTAGAGGCCCAGACCCTTGCCAACCTATATCTTGCCATGGAACATGGGCTTGAGGTTCTTCCGATCATCAATAAAATTGACCTGCCTTCTGCTGAGATCGAATGGGTCAAAAACCAGATTGATGAAGATTTAGGCCTTGACAGTGAACAGGCGCTCCTTGTGTCTGCAAAAGTGGGCACAGGTGTGGACAAGGTTTTTCAGGCTATTGTTGACAGGATACCCGGTCCCACCGTGGAAAATACGGGCGCATTCAAGGCGTTGATATTTGATTCTCACTATGATGCTTTCAGAGGGGTTATCATTCATGTCAGGATTTTTGAGGGAAATATCAAAAAAGGGGACCGGATACAATTTATGTCCAATAATGCGACGTATAAGGTCGAAGAAGTGGGACTGTTCCAGATCAAGCATAATCCCCAGAAAAGCCTTGAAGCAGGGCAGGTTGGGTATTTTATTGCAGGGATAAAGCTTATATCCGATGTCAAAATAGGCGATACGGTGACCATGCCGGACAAACGGTGCGACAAGGCGCTCGGCGGTTTCAGGGAACCCACGCCTGTGGTGTTTTCGTCAATGTATCCGGTGGCATCCGATGATTATGTGGAATTGACCGACGCCCTGGAAAAACTCAAGCTGAATGATGCCTCCCTGATTTATGAAAAAGATTCATCTGCAGCACTGGGTTTCGGGTACCGCTGTGGGTTCCTGGGGCTTTTACATCTCGAAGTCGTGCAGGAACGCCTTGAGCGGGAATATGACATTTCACTGATTTTAACCTCGCCTTCGGTCCAGTATGAAGTCACATACGTGTCAGGGGAAGTTAAGATAATTGATAATCCAACAGAATACCCTGACCCCACAGAAATCAAATGCGTCAGGGAGCCCATTATCAAAGCGTCCATCATTGTACCGGATAAGTATATGGGAAATGTCATGCAGGTTTGTCATGAATTTCGCGGCGTCAGTACCAATTATCAGTATCTGACCTCCAACCGTATGGAAATGAAATTTATTCTGCCTCTGGCCGAGGTGGTTTATGAATTTTATGACCGTCTTAAAAGTGTGACCCAGGGATATGGCTCCTTTGATTATCAAATGGCCGGCTTTCAGGAAACAAATCTTGTAAAATTGGATTTTCTGATAAACGGAGAACGCGTGGATGCGCTTTCCATGCTGATTCACCGGGACAAGGCAGAGACCAAGGCAAGAGGTGCTTGCAAAAAACTGCGTGAAGAAATCCCAAGACAGCAGTTTAAAATACCCATCCAGGGTGCCATTGGCGGCAAAATTATTGCGAGAGAAACCATTTCAGCTTATCGCAAAGATGTTACAGCCAAATGTTATGGCGGTGATATTTCAAGAAAGCGTAAGCTTCTGGAAAAACAGAAAAAAGGCAAAAAAAGAATGAAGATGGTTGGCGCTGTGGAGATCCCTCAGTCGGCGTTCCTGTCTGTGTTGAAATCTGATTGATTTGTGTCGAAAAAACCCCTGACTTTTAAAGGTCAGGGGGGGGTCATGAAGCCCGTCATCACCTAATCTATTTATGCTGATATTCGATTCTTTTTATTCTTTTCATCATTTTTCTGCCCTTTATGTTCCAGCGACAGTTTATACTGAAAGCTGTCCGCCAGAGCCTGCCATGAGGCTTCAATGATATCCTCGGAAACACCAATGGTTGAAAAGTTGTGGTTCGTATCCCGTGATTCAATCAACACCCTGACCCTGGCATCTGTGCCGTCGGATCCGTCAATGACGCGAACCTTAAAATCCACCAGATGAAGATCCTTGACGCTGGGATACATGGTGGCCAATGCCTTTCTTAGGGCATTATCAAGGGCAGATACCGGACCCTCGCCTTCGGCTGAGGTGATTTCGGTTTTGTCTCCAACCCGGATTTTGATCATGGCATGGGAATAACAGGGTCTTTCCTTGTCCTTTTCCACCACCACCCTGAAGGATTCGAGTTCAAAATGGGATTGATATTGCTCGGTGAGTTTTTCCATGAGCAGTTTTAGGGTTCCTTCGGCCGCATCAAACTCATACCCGTAGTTTTCCATCTCCTTGATGTTGTTGACAATCAGAGATTTTTTGGATTCATCATCGCCCAGATCAACTCCAAGCTCCTTGGCCTTGTAAGCGATGTTGCTCTTGCCGGACTGCTCGGAGACCAGAACCCTGCGGCGGTTGCCCACAAGTTCCGGAGCCATATGTTCATAAGCTTTGGGATTTTTCATGATGGCCGACACATGAACCCCGCCTTTATGCGTGAAAGCAGAACGGCCCACAAATGCTCTGCTGGACACGGGCGCCATATTTGCGGTCTCCGATACAAACCTGGACAGCGCCCGCAGCTTAGCCAGGTTCTCTTCGCTGATACACGCCCTGTTCATTTTAAGGGACAGGACAGGGATAATCGCTGTGAGATCGGCATTGCCGCAGCGTTCGCCATATCCGTTTATCGTGCCCTGCACCATGGTCGCACCGGCATGAACCGCGTTGATGGTGTTGGCAACAGCCATGGCACAGTCATTGTGTGTATGCACGCCGAAAATGACATCATCATAATCCTTGAAATGAGCAATGGTTGCCCGGGTGATGGTGTCGATATCACAGGGGAGGCTGCCGCCGTTGGTGTCGCAAAGCACCAGGCACCTGCTCCCCCCTTCCACAGCCGCTTCCAGGGTTTCTAAAGCAAAATCGGCATTGGCTTTATATCCGTCGTAAAAATGTTCGGCATCATAGAGTACTTCACGGCCCTGTGCCTTGAGATAGGATACGGTTTGTGTAATCATGGCAAGATTTTCTTCCCGGGTATTATTCATAATGTCAATTACATGCAGGTCCCAGGATTTGCCGAAAATCGTTACCACAGGCGCACCTGAATCGATAAGCGCCTTGATGTTGCCGTCTTGTTCACAGGTTGAGTTTTGTCTTCTCGTGGATCCGAATGCGCAGATCTTGGCCTGTTTGAACTGTTTATCCCTGACCAGATCAAAAAACGCCTGGGCCCCGGGATTGGACCCGGGCCAGCCCCCTTCAATGTAGTGGATTCCGGCATCATCAAGGCGCATGGCGATCTTAAGCTTATCCTCGGGGGAGAAGAATATGTTCTCCCCCTGCATCCCGTCACGCAAGGTGGTGTCGTAAAGCAAGGCTTTTTTCTTTGTTTTTAGCGTATTCATTTTACATTCTCCCTGCCAAGGGCGATGGTGCCGGTGGACGCAATTTCAATAATGCCCATGGGTTTCATCAGCTCAATAAACGCATGGATTTTTCCGGAATCACCCGACACTTCCACAATAAAATGTGAGACCCCCACATCAACGATCCTGGATCTGAAAATATCAACGATACGCATAATTTCGGCCCGTTTTTCAGTTTTTGCATGAACCTTGACAAGGACAAGCTCACGCTCCACATACTTTTTTCCCGTTAAATCATTAACCGTTATGACATTGATCAGTTTATGCAGCTGCTTTTTGATCTGTTCTATGACGTGTTCGTCACAGCAGGTGGCAAGGGTGACCACTGAGACGTCCGGCTCTGCTGTTTTTGCAACGCTTAAGGAGTCAATGTTAAACCCGCGGCCGGAGAACAGGCCTGAAATCCGGGACAGAACCCCCGGTTCATTGTCCACAAGAATTGATAAAATATATCTGTTGGTTTCCATATCAATTATCCTTTTAAACCAGAAGCATGTCAGTGATGGCCCCGCCTGCCGGAACCATGGGATAGACCGATTCTTCACGTTCGACAATAAAGTCCATAATTACTGTGCCTGGGGTGTTCAGGCCCGTTTCAAGGGTCTGAATCACCTTGGCCGGATCGTCACACCTGAAACCGGTTGCCCCGTATGCCTCGGCAAGCTTCACAAAATCGGGCTGGGCCTCCATATTGGTGTCTGCATATACTTTTTTGTAGAAAAATTCCTGCCACTGGCGCACCATGCCAAGATAGCGGTTGTTTAAAATAACGATTTTTACATCCAGTTTCTCAGCAACAGCCGTCATCAATTCCTGGGAATTCATCTGGATCGAGCCATCCCCTGCCACACAGACAACCGTTTTGTCAGGGGCCGCGGCTTTGGCACCTATGGCTGCGGGAAGGCCAAACCCCATAACACCAAGGCCGCCGGATGTTATGAAATGGTTGGGTGCTTCAAAATGATAGTACTGGGCCGTCCACATCTGATTTTGCCCGACTTCCGTGGTAACAATGGCCTTGCCTTTGGTGACCTCATACAATTTTTCAACTACATATTGCGGCTTGATGGTGTCAAAGGATTGGTCGTACTTCAGGGGTGTTAACTCTTTCCACTCGTTGATGCGTTTAAGCCATGCAACCCGGTCGTTCATAAAATTTTCAGGTGCTTCTTTTTCCATAAGCGCGGCAATATCTGCCAGGGCCATTTTGCAGTCACCGACAATGGGGCAGTCAACGTCAACATTTTTATGGATGGATGTGGGATCAATGTCGATTTGAATGATTTTGGCGTCAGGTGCAAATTTTTCAAGGTTGCCGGTTACCCGGTCATCAAACCTTACACCGGCCGCAAAAATCAGGTCGCTGTGGCCGATACTCATATTGGCCCGGTAGGTGCCGTGCATGCCCAACATACCCAGCCAATTCTCATCAGTTCCCGGAAAGGCACCAAGTCCCATCAGGGATGCCGTAACCGGGAGCTTGGCAAATTTTGCGATCCGGGTAAATTCCTTGCTTGCTCCTGATAAAATGAGACCTCCACCCCCGAACATTACCGGCCGGCGCGCCTCTTTGAGCATTTTTACAGCCGTTGCTATCTGCTTTTTATTGGGTTTGTAGTTGGGCTTGTAGTTGCGCATTTTCATAGGTTCGGGCATTTGAAAATCAATCATAGCCTGGACAATATCCTTGGGCAGATCGACGAGCACCGGCCCCGGGCGTCCGGACCTGGCAATGAAAAAGGCTTCCTGAATAATTTCCGCAAGTTTGTTTGGATCTTTAACCAGGTAGTTGTGTTTGGTGCAGGGGCGTGTGATACCCACAATGTCCACTTCCTGGAACGCATCGTTGCCGATAAGGGCTGTGGGGACCTGACCTGTAAAAACAACGATGGGAATGGAATCACAATGGGCTGATGCCAATCCCGTTACGGCATTTGTGGCACCGGGTCCTGAGGTGACCAATGCAACGCCGGTGGTTTTATGCGCCCTTGCATAGGCATCGGCCATGTGAACGGCACCCTGTTCGTGTCTGACCACAATATGGCGCAGGTCGTCATGTTTAAGAATTTCATCATGGATATCAATGGTGGCACCGCCGGGATACCCGAACATAGTATCAACACCCTGCGCCTTTATCATCTTAATGAGGATTTGAGCCCCTGTCAGTTTCATTATCCGCTCCTTTATTTAAATATGGCGCCATTGCCGGCAGATGTTACCATCTTGGCATAACGGGCCATATAACCTTTTTTGATTTTGGGTTCGGGTTTTTTCCAGCCTGCTTTTCGCCGGGTCAGTTCTTCTTCAGGTACCATTAATTCAATGGTTTTGTTTGGAATATCAATGCGAATTTGATCACCTTCATTCACAAAGGCAATCAGCCCCCCCTGGGCAGCTTCAGGAGATACATGACCGATGCTGGCGCCTTTGGTGCCACCGGAAAACCGACCGTCCGTGATCAGAGCACACCGATCATCAAGCCCCATGCCTGCAATGGCTGATGTGGGGGTGAGCATCTCGCGCATGCCTGGTCCCCCGGCCGGTCCCTCGTACCGGATGACGATGACATCGCCCGGATTGATTTTTCCGTCCATAATTGCGTCAAATGCTTGTTCCTCGGAGTCAAACACCCTGGCC
>NZ_DDYV01000067.1:0-19002 GCF_002348205.1 Desulfobacter sp. UBA2225
AAGAAGGTATTGTCCCCGGCGGCGGCGTGGCTCTGGTTAGATGTATTCCTGCCCTTGATTCCCTTGATGTGGAAGGCGAAGAGAAACTAGGTGTCCAGGTTATTGCAAGAGCCATTGAATGGCCTTTGCGCAAAATTGCTGACAACGCAGGTGTTGAGGGCTCTGTTGTCATCAACAAAGTTAAAGAAGGTAAAGGCGCATTTGGATACAACGCCAGAACCGACGTATACGAAGATCTTATTGAAGCCGGTGTTATTGATCCTAAAAAAGTGGTTCGTTTTGCCCTGCAGAACGCAGCCTCTGTGGCCTCTATCATGCTGACGACCGAAGCCATGATTGCCGAAAAACCTGAAGAAAATCCAGGCGGCGGCGGCGGAATGGGCGGCGGAATGGGCGGCGGAATGGGCGGCGGAATGGGCGGTATGATGTAGTCAATTATGAGACACCATGAGCGTATTTGTCCGGCCATGATGTGACCTGATGATATTAAGCCCCTTTGTTCAAGGCAAGGGGGCCTTTTTTTATTGACGTGAGGGCCGGTATTGGCATATGTAGTATCTGAAATTAAACCTCGTGTTTGGGCGAAACGTAGCCCAGATGCGAATTTTTTTGCAACGCCGCAAGTGGGTGACTTTTGGCCCAAACACGAGGTGGATTTATGTTTGTTTATCTGTTATGTTTGCCAAGGTGTTACCATAGTTTAAGGATGGATTTATGACCACTGAATCAGTCGGCTTGTTATATATGATTACCAATGCCGGGCCAGTTGTAAAGTTTATCATGTTGCTGCTGCTGTTTTTTTCTATTATCTCCTGGTCTATTATCTTCATAAAATTTCGGTATGTTAGAAAGTCATTCAAGGATTCTGCTGATTTTACCGAAGTGTTTTGGCAGTGTCGGACCCTGGCCGATGCTTTTTCCAAGGCCAAGATGCTTCGTTCCAGTCCCCTGGGCCGGATCTTTATTGCGGCTTATATGGAAGCTTCAAGAACCGAAAATAAGGAAAATCTTGCCTCAAAAAAAAATTCCGGGTCAACTTTTCAGACCATGGGAAGTGTCAAACGTACGCTTAACCGGGCCATTAATGTAGAAAACCGACGATTAACTCAGTTGATTTCCTTTCTGGCAACAGCCGGAAATACCGCACCTTTTATCGGCCTGTTTGGTACGGTGTGGGGTATCATGAGCACCTTCCAGGGGATCGGGCTTTCAGGTTCTGCCAGCCTTGCTGTTGTGGCTCCCGGTATTTCCGAGGCCCTAGTGGCCACTGCAGCCGGCCTTGCTGTGGCAATTCCAGCAGTTATTGCATATAACTATTTTAATGACCGCACACGGGTACTGAATTCAGAATTACAAAGTTTTTCTTCGGATCTTTTGAATATTATTGAACGGGATGTTCTTAAAAAGCTGGAGGCTTAAATGCAGGTTGGATCAGGAGACGACTCCTTAATGTCTGAAATCAACGTGACACCGTTTGTGGATGTCATGCTGGTTTTGCTGATAATTTTTATGGTTACGACGCCTATGATGGTTCAGGGCGTGAATGTTAATCTGCCCACGGCAACAGCCCAAGCTTTGCCCACGGATGAGCAGAATTTGATTATCTCCATTGATGCTGATATGAAAGTATATATAAACGAGCAGGAGATAAGCGTTGCATTTCTGACAGAAAAGCTTCAAGCGGTCATGGAGAATCTGGATAAGAAGACTGTTTACCTCAAGGCAGATAAAAAAGTGCCCTATGGTGTGGTAGTCAGCATCATGTCCCAGATTAAAAAAGCCGGTGTCCCGAGCCTCGGCATGATTACCCTGCCTGAGGATGAAAAACAAGCTGGTTGATGGCGTCTGATGAATATCCGGTTTCAAATGAAAAACAGGCGAAGATATATCAGTGAGCCCAACAGTAACGGCCCCGGAGATTTTTTTCTCGTTTGCCTCCTATCTCTGATTTGCCATGCAGTTTTTTTTATCAGTCTGTTTTTTCTAAATGATTTTCAGTTTTCTGCTCCCAAACCCAAAGTTATTACTGTGGATTTGGTTGCGTTTGCTCCCGGGGCTTCCCCTGCGGCCAAGCTCCACGGTTCAAAAAAATCATCTAAGCCTCTTGATGCGTCGGCTGGTGATAACGCAGATATGGTGAACCCTGATGCTGTTTCAG
The DNA here is from genome assembly GCF_002348205.1 of Desulfobacter sp. UBA2225. Taxonomy (NCBI): domain Bacteria; kingdom Pseudomonadati; phylum Thermodesulfobacteriota; class Desulfobacteria; order Desulfobacterales; family Desulfobacteraceae; genus Desulfobacter; species Desulfobacter sp. UBA2225. The sequence goes on from NZ_DDYV01000067.1 coordinate 2,159, forward strand.
ACGTTTCCCAGCCCGCTGAATCGGCTGAAGCAGAAGTCCCGACAATCAAACCTGACGGCGGCCTCCAATCAAAGCCCGATAATCTTAAAGATCTGATCGCGGCAAGAGAAGATGAATCGGCAAAAGAAGAACCGGTTGTCGAGAAAGAATCGCCAAAAGAAGAACCTGTTGTAGAGAAGGAATCGGCAAAAGAAGAACCTGTTGTAGAAAAAGAACCGCCAAAAGAAGAACCTGTTGTAGAGAAGGAATCGCCAAAAGAAGAACCTGTTGTCGAGAAAGAATCGCCAAAAGAAGAACTTGTTTTAAAGAAAAAAAAGCAAGCGGAAGAAGTTAAAAAAAAGAAGTTAGAACAAGATCTGGCAAAGGCCCAGAAAGAACAGGCTGAAAAACTTGAAAAACAGAATCAGACCCAGCTTAGAAATGCCTTGGATCGGATGAAGGCCTCGGTTGCCTCAAGGGGGAATGGTGCCCAGGGTACAAATTCCGGCGGCAATAGGGCCGCTGGCGCTTCAGGCATCGGAAGCGGTTCGGGCGTTGGTGCTTCAGGCGTCGGGAGCGGGTGGGGCGCTGGTCCTTCTGGTGTTGATCCTTCTGGCCTTGGGAGCGGCGGGGGTATTGGTGAGGCCGGTCCTTTAACGCTGTATCAGATGGTGATTAAGTCCGCCATTGAACAGAATTGGGTTTTCAATGACGCCATGGCCGGAATCAATAAGAATCTTGAAGTCAGAATTTTTATAAAAATATTAAAAAGTGGTGATATCAGGGATATTTCATTTGAAACCCGATCAGGAAACAATTATTTGGATGAATCCGCTAAAAAAGCGATACAACGGGCAAATCCCCTGCCGGAACTGCCCAAGGGAATGACCTCCTATGAACTGGTGTTAGGGTTCTCCCCTCAGGGGCTTAAATAATCCTAATAATATTAAACAGGTGATTTAATGAAACAAAACACATGCTTGCATATGCTGTACAAGTTAACCCGGATATGGGCAATTATCGTTCTCCTCTCTGTCCAAGCCTTTGCAAAAACTTATGATTATATCAGTATTTCAAAACCCTTTTTAAACAAAACGCCTATTGCCGTGACGTCGTTCAAGGCTTTCAGCGGCCATGAGGCCGAGGTGATTGGAGGTGTTAAGGGTGAACAGATCCTGAAAGCAGGGCTTGATTTTACAGGATATCTGAAAGTTATGGACCCGATGGCCTTTTTATCCAATCCTGCCAAATCAGGCATTCAGCTTGGTGAGATCAATTTCAAAGACTGGACAGGCATCGGTGCGGAACTTCTCGTAACAGCCGGCATAGAAGAAAGTAACGGCCAGATCAAATTGCAGCTTCGGCTCATGGATACCTTTAATACAAAGCTTCTGGTGGGAAAAGTATACACCGGACCCTCCACCCAGCTCCGGGCCATGATTCATAGGTTCTGCGCGGAAGTTGCCAAAGCACTGACTGGAAATTTCGGGGTTTTTGGATCAAAAATAGCCTTTGTTTCCACCGTCAATGGAAATAAAGAGATCTTTTCTTGTGATTTTGACGGATTTAATCCCCGACAGATGACCAATCATAAAACTATTTCATTGTCCCCGGCGTGGTCCTATAATGGGCAGTGGCTGGCTTACGTCTCCTACGCCAAGGGAAAACCTGATATTTTTATAAAAAACATTAACAACAACCTGGGGGCCGTTGTGAATTATGCAGGGATTAATATTTCTCCGGACTGGATGCCCGGGAAGCTTGCTCTTGCCGCAACGCTAAGTTTTTCAGGGAATCAGGAAATATATTTGTTGACCAGTAAAGGAGAAATTACTAAAAGAGTTACCAATAGTTGGGGGGCTAATGTGTCGCCTAAATTTTCTCCGGACGGCAGAAAGATCGCTTTTACCTCCTCCCGGTCCGGCAATCCACAGATTTATATTCAGGGGTTGGATTCGGGAGAGGCACAGCGCATCACATTTACCGGAAAATATAATGCCAGTCCGGCATGGTCTCCGGATGGAAAAAAGATTGCCTATGTGGGGATTCAAAAAGATAGAATTAATATTTTTGTGATATCTGTTGACTCACATATTGGTGATTCCGTGCAGTTGACCTCAGGGCAGGGTGATAACGAAGATCCCTGCTGGTCTCCGGACGGCAGCCTGATCGTCTTTAAATCCACCAGGAATGGTGGAAGGGCTCATTTGTTTGTTATGACCGCAGCCGGTACAGATCAGCGCCAACTCATTTCCATGTCCGGTATCCAGAGTGAACCAGATTGGTCAGGTGACACAGGTTTCTCATCTGAGTAGGAAGCATAAATAGAGTGGTAGTTAAAGGTAAATTAAAAAAAGGAGAAGTAAGATGAAAAGACAAGTGTTGATGAATGTTATGATGGCAGTACTGGTGGCAGGACTTTTAACCATGGTCTCTTGTTCAAAGCCAAAAGTGGCGAGTCCGGATAGTGGTGCATACCAGGGAGAAGCTGGCGAGACGGATGCGGAAAGAGCTGCCCGTCTTGAGGCTGAACGTCTTGAAGCTGAAAGGCTCAGAGCCCAGCAGCTTCAAGATCAGCAGCAGGGCCAGTTTGCCGATGCCAAATCCCGGTTTCTGAATCAGAACGTTTTGTTTGACTTTGACAGCTCTGCGCTTACCGGTGAAGCTAAGGATTTGCTGCGGGAAAAGGCGGATTGGCTCCAGGCCAATCCCTCTGATACTGTAATGATTGAAGGTCATTGTGACGACCGTGGGACCACGGTTTACAACTTGGCCTTGGGTGAAAGACGTGCCAACGCCGCCAGAACTTATCTTGTGGATTTAGGCGTTTCAGCCGATCGTCTGAGTACAGTGAGCTATGGAGAAGAAAAACCTCTGGATCCGGCATCCAACGAAGAGGCTTACCGCATTAACAGACGTGCACAGTTTGTGATCAAGTAAAGAGGTATAGGCAAGATAACCCATTTTGGTGGGATATCTTTCTTATAAGTGTTTGACGGGTACAGACAGGCGGGATTGCCTGTCTGTACCCATACCTTATTTAACTATTTTCGGATTTCGTATCAAATGAACCCTTTGCGTTTTTATCCCTGCCTTGCAGCCATGGTATTCATAGCGGGTTGCGTGACACCCAATCAGTATGCGGTTCTGGAGACCCGGGTGGCGGTTATAGAGCAGAATAACAGCCGCCGGAATACGCTTGATGAGACCAATACCGATGACCTTGGGCACCTTAAACAGCTGGTGGATGAGTTTTCCAAAACCGCTCGTGAGAATTATGCTGAGATGAAGTATGATGTTCAGCAGCTTAAGGACGACTTTCACAAAAATCTGGGCCAGCTTGAAGAGGTGCGTTACAAGTCCGGTATAAATGGACAGGAACGTCAAGAAAGTCTGGAAAAAATGCTGGAGCGTTTGGACAATGCCATTTCCAGGAATTATGAAAAGATAGTTGCCCTGGAAAAACATATGGGGTTTGAGCCTAGTGTGTCAGGATCGCCTGGGCAGAACAATGATTCTGTGGCCGGTGAGATACCGGATACCGAGGACGGTTTGTACAGCTATGCGAAAAAGCTGTTTGACCAGGGAGACCTGGAAAACGCAAGGCTCCAGTTTGAGAATTTCATCAGCAAATACCCGGATTCTAAAAATGCAGACAATGCGAGATTTTGGATTGCCGATTCTTATTATGCTGAAAAATGGTATGAAAAGGCCATTCTGGAATATCAGAAAGTACTTGAGAATTATCCAAATTCCAATAAAAATGCGGCTGCGCGGCTTAAGCAGGGATATGCATTTATAGCCCTTGGTGAAAAGGCCAATGCTAGACTGATTCTCAAAGAGTTGATCACACGGTATCCCAATTCCCAGGAAGCCAAGTATGCCAGTGAAAAGCTTAAAAAGATCAACTGATTGCGTTATCCCCTGGTTATGAAAATAGGATATGAAAATCATAGGCATTGACCCCGGTCTTGCCGGAACCGGCATTGGAGTCATTGAAGGGCAGGGGCGTCATATTGCCGGATATTCTTTTGGCAGCATTTCCACAGATGCCGGTGAATCCACGCCGGTCAGACTTGAGCAAATTTATCGGAACACGAAATCCTTGCTACTTGAACAGCAGCCGGATTTTGTCGTGATTGAAGACAGTTACTCCCTTGAGAAATACCCGGGGGCGGGTATTATGCTGGGTAAAGTCTCAGGGGTGTTGATTCTAGCGGCTTTCAAGGCGGGAGTCCAAATTCGTGAGGTGGCTGTCAGGGAAGTTAAAAAGGTGATTTCAGGGAATGGTAGTGCGAATAAGTATCAAGTGGAACGTGCCGTGCGCCACTTATTAAATCATCATGAACCCATTCGTCCTTTTCACGCTTCAGATGCCCTTGGAATGGCATTAACCGGGCTTTTCCGGTATGGGGGGATTGGGGTGCAAGGATTTAAATATGATCGCTTATCTTGAGGGTAAGATTCTTCGCAAGGAGGCGGACGGCATCATTCTGCTGGTTGGACATATCGGTTATGAGGTCCTTTTGGACACTATTACCCTCTCTATATGCATGGAAAAATCCCAAGCCGATGAAACAATAGCGCTGTATATTTATTACCATGTCACAGAGCGGCAACCTAAACCCGTGCTCATCGGGTTTCTGACTCCGGATGACAAAGAGTTTTTTCAGTTGTTCATCACCGTGGCCGCCATTGGTCCCATGAAGGCAATAAAGGCGTTGACAAAACCGGTATCCAAGGTTGCCAGAGCTATTGAAGACCGAGATACTGCCTTTTTGTCACAATTGACAGGGATCGGAAAAAGAACAGCGGAAAAAATTGTCGCCACCCTTAACGGAAAGGTTCTGGGGTTTGCCACGCCCCAAAACCCTGGGTCTGACCTTGGGTCAACAGAACCGCAGGATTTTGTTCCTGAAGGAAAGCAGATGATGGTCAGACAGGTGCTTGAGGTTCTCACTGAACAGCTTGGACACTCTGCCTCTTCGGCAAGAAGAATGATAAAGCAAGCCCTTGAAAAAAATCCAGGTATCAATTCCCCTGAAGACCTGTTCGACGAAATTTATCAGGAGACCAGATGACGGTTGACGGGAATATTTTAAGCTATAGTTCAGATAAAAAGGGCGTGGTTTCGGAAAAGCTGAAAATTGAAGATCATTCCCAGGAGATCGTATCCCTTCGTCCCGGCTGCTTTGATGATTATGTGGGACAGACCGCAGCCGTGGAAACACTCAAGATTGCCATTCAGGCAGCAAAAATGCGCAGGGAGCCTTTGGATCACATCCTGTTTCACGGCCCTCCCGGGCTCGGAAAAACAACAGTATCCCACATTATTGCACATGAAATGGGAAAAGATCTGACCGTGACCTCCGGTCCAACCCTGGAAAAAGGCGGGGACCTTGTGGGGATTCTGACCAATTTGGGGGAGGGTGACATCCTTTTTGTGGACGAAATTCACAGGATCCCCAAGGTGGTGGAAGAGTTCCTTTATCCTGCCATGGAAGATTTTGCCGTGGATTTTGTCTTTGACAAAGGAATTCATGCCAGGAGCCACAGGTACCGGCTTAAACAGTTTGTACTCATCGGGGCCACCACGCGGGTGGGGCTCTTGTCTGCACCGCTACGGGATCGTTTTGGCATATTTCGTACCCTTGATTTTTATTCTGTTGAAGAGTTAACGGTGATTATTCAGCGGTCAGCCCTGCTTTTAAAAACCCGTATAACAGATGACGGTGCTTGGGAGCTTGCGAAAAGATCTCGAGGAACGCCTAGAATTGCCAACAGGCTTCTTAAGCGGGTCCGGGATTATGCCATGGTCAGGCACCAGGGGCTTATGACAGCTAAGGGCGTCCAGGAGGCCCTATATCTGGAAGGCATTGATGATCTTGGGTTGACACCTTTGGACCGCAATTATCTTGAAACGATTATCCGCTTTTACAACGGCGGCCCTGTTGGGATCGAAGCCATTTCAGCGACGCTGCAGGAAGAGACTGACACCTTGGTGGATGTGGTGGAGCCCTATTTATTGAAAATCGGTCTTACGCTGCGCACTTCCAGTGGGAGAAAAGCATCCGAAAATGCATACCGGCATTTGAATTTGGAAAAAAGAGAGTAAATAATCAGCACAATCAAATTATCACCCCAGGGAAGAAAAGCGCTCAAGCTTGTCAGACAGGATGGAGAATGGAAGATCTTTCGAGAGAACTGGAAATGGAAATAGCCAGAATAAAGCCCAGGCCGCATAAAACGCGCAAGGAAAATAATATTCTGATCATTAATGATTTCGGTGAAATAAGATCCGGAGCTTTTCTGAAAGTTCTTGTTTATTTTCTTGGGGTAATCAGTCTGGCAGGGGGGGTACTGTTACTTTTTATCGGCTTTATTCCAAAGCGAATCATCAAACTGTTCAATTAAAGAGTTCCCAGGGCGTTTTTCAAAAAAAAGTAGACCGTTTGACCAGTGACAAAGAGCTTCTCATGGCCCGGTTGGTGGTGACAGGCAACACAGGTGAACTTGAGGCGTTGACCCTTGCCGGAAAGATTGGTCAGGATCCTCCCAAACAAGAAGAGCGTTCAGGCATGAAGGGGAAAAAAGATGCCATCGAATTTTTGTCCACAGATGCAACGCCTGATTTGGACATCGATAAAGATGAGCGTGTTGAGCTGGATGACAAAAATTCGGCACCAAGTCGATCCCAATCCGTTGACAACGCTGATCCGTCGGTAGAGCAATTGCCTGACGCGTTGCCCAACGTAAGTTTTGGATCATTTTCCCTTTCATCGGGTAGAAATGCCCAGGATGTCGTTGTTCGGTTTGTTATCAGAAAGACTACAAAGGAATCCAAGGAACTATCCGGTCGGATTTTCTGTGTACTCAAACCCGAAGGTGCCACACCTGACAAGTGGGTGGTGATACCGAAGGCTTCAATTATGAAAGGCGGTGTTCCCGGACCCTATAATAAAGGTCATTCTTTTTCCATTTCCAATTTTAAAGCCATTCAGCTGACCATCAACACCCCGACGCCGCTGAAGGATTTTGTCACCGCTTCCGTATTTATATTTGACGAAAAGGAAAAACTGTTATCTAAAACTACCTTTGATACGAGAAAAAACAAACAGGATTGATACGGATTTTCAAACGTTAAGTGCTTTGTAAGGAGGTAGCCGTTGTGAGAAAAAATACAAAAAAATTAAGCATTATTGATAAGGAACTCAAGATTGACGGCTCCATAGAAAGTTGTGGGAAACTGATCATCAAAGGACAGGTAAAGGGCACAATTAATGGGGATGTTGTAATTATTGCCCAGGATGGTGAGGTTAACTCAAATTTGACAAAGGTATCCAGTCTGACCCTTGGCGGCAGCTTTAAAGGAGAGTTGATTGCCTCTAATGAATTGATCATTCTGGCAACCGGTTCCTGCGCAGGAAAAGTTGTATGCCAGGACTTGATTGTCGAAAACGGTGGGGTGCTTAATGCGGACATATCGTGTACGACATCCAGTAAAATGGAACCTGTCAAGAAGGAAAAATCTTTTTTTTCAAGGGGATCAAATCAGAAAGAAGAAAAACAGATAGAATTATAAAAATGCTTGACTTTAAAAACGAAATTATGTAGTTATACCCGATTGCGTTTATTTAGAGGAGCATGGAGAACAACATTGGAAAAATATACATACAGTGCGAAAAGATCTGACAATAAAGAGACCTGGTGCGTCGTTGATGCAAAAGACCAAGTGCTTGGGCGGCTTGCTTCCCAGATAGCGTATAGAATCCGGGGTAAACATAACCCACTTTACACCCCTCATGTTGACACAGGTGACTGGGTGATTGTTGTCAATGCGGACAAGGTTCGTCTGACCGGAAATAAAATGGGACAGAAAACCTATTACCGTCATTCCGGTTATATCGGAGGAATCAAAGCCCAGACGGCCAAAGAGATGCTTGGGAAAAAACCTGAAGATGTTTTAATAAAGGCTGTTCGTGGGATGCTTCCGAAAAACAGGCTGGGCCGTAAACTTGGCAAAAAATTATTTGTTTATGCAGGCGATCAGCATCCCCATGCTGCCCAGAAGCCTCAGGTTGTCGAATTCTAATACATAAGGACGTGATACGATCAATGGAAAGTTCAAACCAATTTTACGCAACAGGTAAGCGGAAAAATTCTGTGGCCAAAGTGTGGCTTCTGCCTGGTACAGGGAAGATTATTGTTAATGACCGAGATTTGGATGATTATTTTGATATCCCGGTAAACAGGAATGTGTTGACTTCTCCCCTGATTCTGACTGATAAAAGTGATGCCTTTGATGTTAAAATCACAGTGATGGGCGGTGGTCATACCGGTCAGGCAGGTGCCATTCGTCAAGGCGTTTCCAAGGCGCTTGTTTTATCTGATCCGGATCTGCGTGGTGTTCTTAAGTCTGCCGGTTTTCTTACTAGAGACGCCAGACAAAAAGAACGTAAAAAATATGGTAAAAAGGGAGCAAGAGCCAGCTTCCAGTTCTCAAAGAGATAAATATACCAGCGTTTTTACGTATTCAAAATATCAAAGGGGAAGCAAGTTTGTGTTTGCTTTCCCTTTTTAAATTTTAACATAATGCAGACGCTTCTATTCTATGATATCGAAACATCCGGGCTGAATCCGGCCTTTGACCAGGTGCTGACCTTTGCGTGTATTCGCACGGATATGTCTTTAAATGAGATCGGCAGGGAGGATATTGTCATTCGCCTCCGCGATGATATTGTGCCCTCTCCAGGAGCGTTTCTTACGCATAGACTTGATGCTGAAATACTTGAGGTCGGTATCAGCGAGTACCATGCCGCATTAAAAATTCATTCTCTTTTGAACACGCCGCAGACCATCAGCATAGGATATAATTCCCTTGGATTTGATGACGAATTCTTACGTTTTCTTTTTTATCGTAATCTATTGAATCCGTATTCGCATCAGTTTGCCAACGGGTGTAGCCGGATGGATATGCTGCCGGTCACATTGATATACTATCTTTTCTGCACCCATGCACTTTCCTGGCCTGTGCTCGAAAAAGGGCAGCCAACAATGAAGCTTGAGCATTTGACCCGGCAAAATAAATTTACGACTTCGGGCAGGGCTCATCAAGCCATGAACGATGTTGAGTCTGTTGTCGGTCTTGCAAAGGCGTTTTCAAAGTATGGAGAAATCTGGTCATATGTCCAGGGCTTCTTTGACAAAAGGGCTGATCTTGAACGAATGGACAATCTTCAAAGTTCAAAATTGTCTAAGGCGTACGGAATGGACTTAGCCCTTATGATATCCGTCTCATTTGGTGCAGAGTGCAACTATATGGCCCCTGTGGTTGGTGTCGGTGGGTCTGTACCCTATAAGAATCAAAGTCTGTGGATTCGTTTGGATAAGGAAGGAATGTTTGACCAGGTAGATGAGGCGCTTGGGGTATATGATCTTATTGCAATACGAAAAAAACCGGGCGATCAGTTGTTTATTTTGCCTGTTCTGGATCGTTTTTGGGAGAAACTTTCACCCAAATCGCATACAGCGTGCATGCGGAATCTGGATTTTATCAAAGAGAACATGTCCGGTTTTAATAAAACTGTCAGTTTTCACCGAAATTTTAAATATCCCCAGGTGCCTGATATAGATCTTGATGCAGATTTGTATCAGGGTGGTTTTTTTTCATTTCAGGATAAAAAAGAGATTGCAATTTTTCATAAAACAGAAGAAAAAAAAAGGTATCAAGCGACCCAAAGTTTTCAAAGCAATAGGGTGAGGATGCTGGCCCAAAGAATTCTTGTGCGAAATTTCAATGAAAAGCCGGGATGTGCGCCTGAGTTTAAAGCGCATTTAGAATGCCTTTCTGGAATTGATCCTGGGAAAGTTATAAAAGGATACAAGGCGGATGTCAAGCTGACCTGCGCTAAGGCGCTTGAGGAGCTTGAAAAGATTGAAACAGAAACAATGCAGACTTTTGATTCCAGCCATAAAGATCTTGTAAAATGGCTTAAATCCCATATTCAGAGTCAATCAGCCTTTTTTGCTGACGCCTTTTAATTCCTCCATCTGGGCGGCGTGGATAAACTGGTTTAATACCGTTTCATTTTCCTTTATTTTAAAATCCCCCTGTGTTCGGTATTCATGTTAAATACTATATTTATTCCCACCGAAGGAAAGAATCTTTTTTTGACGTTAAAATCAATGGGATATAATGCAATCAGGCAGTTTTGGCGGAAGCGTCAATTCTGCCTGATTGATATGCATGCGTATGAGAAATTATTTTACAGCGTCTTTAAGTGCTTTGCCGGGTACAAATTTGGGCACATTTCTAGCCGGAATATTGATTTCTTTACCGGTCTGGGGGTTTCTGCCTTTTCTTTCTTTTCTTTCAGCGGTTTTAAATGTACCAAAACCTACCAGAGTAACAGAGTCGTTAGCAGCCAGTGCCTCTGTAATGGTCTCAATCATGCAGTCTACGGCTGCTTGAGCATCTTTTTTACTGCTGAGAACTTCTGAAACCTTATTAATTAAATCGCCTTTGTTCATCGTGCTCACTCCTTTTTTTGGGGGGTTTGTTAGGAAATATTTAAGTTAAACGTATAATTTAGTGATAATATTTTTCATCCGGCTTTTTTGGGTACGTTACGTCGTTGAGCCCATCGTGTCAAGTCTTTATTACGTTTTTTCAAAAATTCGTTGCCAGTTTTCTTCCGACAGCATAGAATGTTTATAAACAGGAGGGAAAAATGGATGTATCGCTTGTCAATCCTTTCATTGAAGGGACTTTGCACATTCTTGACACCACTGCCCTAGTAAAAGTAAAACCCGGGTCGCCTTTTTTAAAAGTAAACACCGTTCATCATGGTGATATATCTGGGCTTTTGACCGTCGATGGGGATCTGGAAGCAACGGTTGCGATTTCTTTTACTGAAAAAAGTATATTAGGCATTGTGTCTGCCATGTTTGGCGAGGAAATGACTGAAATTAATGAAGAAATTTTAGATGCAGTGGGGGAGATCAGCAACATGGTTGCCGGACATGTGACAACAAAAATTGGGGAAATGGGGAAAAAAGTAAAAGTTAAATTCGTAAAAGTTGTGACCGGTCGAAATGAAGAAATTTTACATACCGAACGCGGCAGCCATGTTGTCGGTATCCCCTTTCGTACAACCAAGGGCAAAGTGTTGCTTGAAGTGTGTTATGCGGACCAACGCTCATGATCAAAATCCTGTGCATTTATAGAGGTTGGATTTTGATCATGAATTCGAAAAACTTTTAAAGTATCACACCAGGGGGAGATTCGCGTTGTGCCAGGCAAATACGCCTCCTGCCAGTGATTTTATATTGGTAAATCCCTGGTCTTTAAGAAAACCGGCTGCGATATTGGACCGGTATCCGCTGCCGCATTGCAGCACAATCTCTTGGTCTTTTTCTGCTTTGGGGATTTTCTGATCTAAGATATCGGTTAAAGGGAAGTGCACAGCGTTTTCAATGCGGCCTGCATTCCATTCTGCCATGGTCCGGACGTCCAGGATTAACGGGCCGTCCGGACCATTTTTTTTGTGAAGCTGCAAGGGGGAAATTTGGGCCAGCTGATCCACGGGCCTGCCGCTCATCAGCCATTCATTTATGCCGCCTGAAAGATATCCTAGAACTGCATCATAGCCAATACGGTGAAGTTCGGTGAGCATCCGGTCGTAGGCATCCCGATTTTCGACCACCAACAGCAATTCCGTGCCGGGGTCAATCACCATACCCACCCAGTTGGCCAATTGCTTTTCAAACCCGATGTTGATGCTGCCGGGAATGTGGAATCCGCCATATGCTGCACTGTCCCTGGTGTCCATGACCAGCGTTGTTTCCTCTTCCATCAATTCCTGGAACTGGTCGGGTGTCAGGCGTTTGTCCAGGGTGCAGGCATCCAGTAGGTCAGCGCCTTTTTTGTTGGTGGCAATGATATATGAAAAGCTTTTTGGCCGGGCCGGGAAGGCAGACATGATGTTTGCCTTAAATGCCTCAAAAGAGTCAAACTGCAGCATGGGGTTCGCGCTGCGTTCATATCCCAGTGTGGAACTTTTTTTGGAGCTCATGCCTCTGCCGCACAGTGAGCCTTCTCCATGGGCGGGATATACTTCCAGGTAATCGGGATAAGGCGCAAGGGTTTTGTATAGGCTGTTGTAAAGGTTTTGAATCTGTTCGTCCAAAATTTCGGACCCGGGAAGGTCGGGTCGTCCAACATCCCCCACAAACAGCAGGTCTCCAGTCAGAATCATTTCCGGCTTATCAGAACGTCCGGTATCCGTGACGACCAGGGAGATGGAGTTGGGTGTATGCCCAGGGGTGTGCAGCACTTCCACCTTTGCAGCCCCAAGGGTGAAAATATCGCCCTGTTCAATGCTCTTGTGGGCATAACTGATCTCCACACTGTCATTGATGTAGATATCTGCACCCGTAGCTGCGCTTAATTCCTGGTCGCCTGAAATATGGTCTGCATGAAGGTGTGTATTAACAATATGGGTTATTCTCATGCCTTCTTCGTAAGCAATATCAAGATAGTCCTGAATGTCCCTTTTGGGATCCACGACCATGATCTGTTGGGCTGCGGGGCAGCCAATGCAATAAGACTGACACCCAAGGCCTTTTACTGAAATTTGGTTAAAATACATGGCACAGACCTCCTTTCAACGTCAATGGCGTTGTAAGTTGATATCATTTTAATTTGTTGATAATGATGCATTAATGTCGCAAGACGGCCCGAAAAAAGATATCAATTTCCGGGCCTGGTGTTAATTTCAATTTGGTTTGGTTACAGTGTTTTGTGGCAGAACCACCAGTCATATCCCTCATATTGACTCAACCGTTGGGCGGCTTCTTTTTGTGACTTGGGCGGCGGAATGATCACCCGTTCCTTTATCAGTTCATTCTCGGGCCAGTTGGCAGGTATGGCCACCCCATTTTGATCTGATGTGATCAATGCCTTTGTGGCCCTTACAATCTCATCCATATTCCGCCCTATTTCCTGGGGATAATACAGGATCAGGCGTATCTTGCTTTCTGGATCAACCACAAACACTGCCCTCACCGTGTTGGAGCCCTTGCCCGGATGCAGCATGCCCAACTTGTTTGCCACTGAGTCGTTGGCGGCAACAACGGGGAAGGTAATTTCTATATCAAGTTTTTCTTTGATCCATTCAATCCATTTAATGTGGCTGAACACCTGGTCCACTGACATGCCGATCAGCTGTACCCCCATCTTTTCAAACTGGGCAACGCGGTTCTGAAAACCTGCGAATTCCGTTGTACACACCGGAGTGAAGTCAGCCGGATGGCTGAAAAGAACAAACCATTTCCCTTTCATGTCTTTGGGCAGGCTCATGGGGCCGTGGGTGGTGTCCACATCCATTTCAGGAAAATCGTCTCCAAGAAGGTGCATGTTTATTTTTTGCTGTTCCATGTTTTTTTTCCTTTTTCTAAGATTAAGCTCAGATCAAATCCTTATTTAAAGAGTCTAAAAATCTTTAGGTGAACGCTTTTAGTTTTTCTTTGATCTTTATTCATAAGCATATGCCGTGCCAAAAAAATGAAACCGCTTTGGTTTAAAATTTATACGGGAAGGTTTGATAAACATTAAGTTGCGGATAGAAAACTTGTGTAAAAAAACATTCAGGCGACCTTTCTTGTGGGAGAAAACCGGCAATTTTATTATTTTAGAGGTTTTTAAATATATGGTGTTGCAGAAAAAATGTATCTATACAAAAATGATTCGAGACACCTTACAAAACACTTGTGTGCCAAATTCTGTTTTGTCATGGTCATTAAGCGGAAATAAGCGGAAAAAATTAAGGTGCTCAACAGGCTTATGTTCCGTAGTTTAACTTTTTGGGTCAGGTTGTGGGTTGGTTTAGGCGAGGTTTTTGCATTAGCGGTTAATGTGCATTCAAACTTTAGATTCTTTTCAATTTGGATATTTTTATATTAAAGTTAAAATTAAGTTTTTGAATTACTTTCATGGTTTGTTGTGGGTTGAGTATGGGTGTTGATAGAATATATCAGCCCATCGCTCTTAGTATAATTTTAAAAAATTTAAAAGAGGAGGAAGTTATGACAGACAACGTGGTAATTGCATTATCCTGCGGCACCAATGACACCAACCGGGCCACCCGGGCTATTCATCTTGCAACCATAGCGCATAAAGAAGGAAAAAATACCAGCCTTTTCCTGCTGGACGAAGGGGTGTATCTGGCCAAAGAAGGCATCATTACCCACGTCCGGGCTGCCACCGGTGATGTGGCAGATGATCTTCTGGCATATCTTCAGGCCCATGGTGTGCCGATTTTGGTCTGTACGCCCTGTGCCAGTGCCCGGCAGATTAAAGAAGATGATCTTATTGAGGGTGCTCGCATGGCCTCGGCTGCCGAATTTATCAACATGTCCTGTGATGCTACAGTCATCAGCCTCTAAAGGGTGTTTTTTTTGGTATCTGAAAATAAAAAAATGAGTTTGGAAGGTTCGTTAGATGTGGCGCACCTCCACAACGGTGCGCAGATGCAAGCGCAGAAAGATTTGCAATCGGAGCATACTAACTACGGCTCTCCGAGCTTTCCCGTGGTAGATAAATCTCTATATTTGTGCTATAGGCTCGACGCAATATTTTTAGTGGTTGAAATTACAGGGTAATATCCATACACCTCGATAGAAGCGAAGAACGCAACAGCGTCGCAAACAAGCAATTTTATTAAAAACCACGGAAAATATCGGAGAGCCCTAACTACAGGGTGTGAGGATTGTAAATTTTTCTGCAAAGCGGCAGATGGTTGGTTTAGAGGTTGTTTGTTACTTAGTGCAGAACGCTGTAAATACGACAATAGTATAGTCTTTTAAAAAACCGTTTAATGCATATTTTCTCCTTATATACACCGATTTTTCAGCAACAACAATTTGGAGAAAAATCATGGCAGGACCAAAACCCCGATATGCTGTTAAACTGACCGAACAGCAATACAAAGAATTGAAACATTTGAGTCAGAGTCATATGGCCCCCTGGGTAGAAGTTCAGCGCGCCCGAATTCTTCTGCTGGCATATGAATGCCCGGATTACAGCAACTATCACATTGCCGAAAAAGTCGGCTGTGGGGTGGATATGGTCAAAAAATGGCGGAAACGATGGCAAAAGGATCCTTCAGTTAAAAGTTTACCGCGCGCGGGTGCCCCCAGAAAATTTTCTGCCCTCCAGCGTTCACAGATCACTGCATTGGCCTGTTCAAACCCCAGTGACAATGGAAAGCCATGGAAACGATGGTCCGGTGAGAAACTTGTTCAAACCGCCGTTGAAAAAAAAATTGTAAAATCGATATCTGCCGGTACCGTTCGTCGGTGGCTGGATCAGGATAAGATCAAGCCTTGGCAATATCATTCCTGGCAAAAATCAATGGATCCTTGTTTTGTTGAAAAAGCCGGTCCAGTTCTGGATTTGTATGAAACAGCGCAGGAGTTATCTCAACAGGGCCATGCCGTTGTCTGTGTAGATGAAAAGACTTCGATTCAGGCGAGAAAGCCACTGAGTGAAACACGTCCTGCAATCCCGGAGTACCCAGTGAAAATCTCCGACCGTTATGAAAGAAAAGGCGTATTGCAGTTATTCTGCGCCTTGATGGTCGCTACAGGTACCACTTTTGCGCGTTGCTTTGACAAGAAATGTTTTGCCGATTTCCAGGACTTTCTTTCAAGTCTGTTCAAGGATCGAGTTTGCAAAGGGTTAAAATTTATTCATCTGATCCTGGATAATGGCAGCACTCATGCGCCAAAACAGTTGAGAAAGTGGATCAATTCACTCCATTTATCCTTTACGGTAAAAATTCATTGGCTGCCAACCCATGCCAGTTGGCTCGATCAGGTAGAGATTATCTTCAGTAAGCTTCAGCGGGATGTACTGACCCCATGCTATTTTAACGATAAGGAGGATTTGGAATCACAGCTTATGGAGTATTTTGAATATCTTAACCAGAATCCCAAACCGATTCAGTGGTCTTACACAAAAGTTAAAATGTTGGAAAAATTTGACCTTCAAAATCAATATAAACTAGCGGCATAATTACAGCGCTGGGTACTAAGTAAACCAGACCAACCAGAACCCGATTACCTGCTGATCTACAACAGGATTATCCTTAAGAAGCTTACAGAGGCAATCATGCTTGATTATGTTGCTCCAGAAGTCAGAAAACAGTTGATCTATTACTACGTGAAAGAAATCCCGCTGAGATACAATGAATCAGGCCCTATCATGGACAGGAAGACTTTGGACGACCTTTACACCACCATCGAATATACCGATCATCTTATCGGCCAGATTACCCCCAGGGAGTTGACTCAGATTTATCCGATTGCGAAGTCTTATGACGGCGACAAATACGGGACTGTCGATTATTTTTCCACCATGGAGAAGTTGGAAGAGTTTGGCATGGATGAGCTGATAACCAAGGACAGGGTCATGGACGTGTTGTTCAATTATGATAACACTCATATCCGTAAATATGGATGTACAAAACTTTGTGTCATTTCCGATTTACGAAGATGTGAAGGACACCCTGGGCTGGCAGAGGAATATTTAAGCCCGCTCGGGGTCGGAATGTACAAAATGATAACCGATGAATATGGCAAACAGTTCCTCTATGATCCAGACAAACAGACCACTTATCCCGTTACAAAGCCAAGGCCGAGGTATTTGAGGGTGATTTAGAGACACAGATTCTGCCCCGGGACTTCCTGGGGCAGGATTCACCTGACTGATGCAGGGGTAATGAAAGCAATGCCTTTTCCCGCCATGGACGATGAAATTGATTTGGACGATGATTTTTACAAAAACTCAGTGATGTCCGGTTAGG
>NZ_DDYV01000305.1:0-16828 GCF_002348205.1 Desulfobacter sp. UBA2225
CACGCACGCTTGCCGAAAGGACACAATTTACCAGGGTTCTGTTTTTACCTCCTCAGTTTTGGGGTAAGAAAGAAGAGATTTGACCCCGTCACTTGTGCTGAGGTTTGCTTTTAAAGCCTTTTCCACGGCATACTCAACATCAGATTGTGAATAATCCCTGTAAAACATCAGGACAGATATAAAATCTTTAACACCTGTGGTTTGTCCCTGTTTCTCACAAAATCGTTCAAGCAGGTTCTCAAGGCTTTCCGGCCACTCCTTTCTCCATTGTTTGATCGGCCTTGCGGACTCAAAGGCCTGGGGTCTCCTCTCGATCAAGTCAAGGTAGTGATCCGGGTTCAAGCACCACTGATTGTTGTTATACAGCCGTTTATGGGAAGCAATCATCTTGTTGTCCCAATATATTTTTACCCTCTCTGTAAACAGGAGCACCTTGAGCTTGAGTTGTGCATATTCAGTTGGTACTGAATATCGATTCTTGTCCACGATCACCGTTGAATATTTATCTGATTTAGCATCCGAGATCACAATATTGCTAAACTCCTCTGGGGGAAGGGGTATCAGTTTTGTCACCTCTGCTACAAACAATTCGTCAACTGTGCCGGGCCTGTTTTTTATTGTATGATTCCCATAGGCAAGGCATTCGCCCAGGATCTCTTCATTTAACTCCTTCAGGCTCTGGGCCTGGGGAACTGGAACCATGTAATTACGTCTGGAAAAGCCTACGATTCCTTCAACACCGCCTTTTTCATGCCCTGATGCCACATTGCAAAAACGGGGTGCAAAATTGTAATAGGCATGAAATTTGGAAAAACTTTCCTGCTTGATACGCTTTTTCCCTTTCAGGACTTTCTGTACAGCGGTGGTAAGGTTATCGTAAATGAGAACAGGAAACACTCCTCCAAAGTAGTTGAACGCCTTTACGTGGGCATCAAAAAAAGCCTGCTGCCTTTCACAAGGATAAAGGCAAACGAAATGTTTACCTGAATATTTTGAGCGCATGCAAAAAAACTTGATTTTCGTCAGGACCCCGTCAAGGATTGCATGGGCTGTGCCCCAATCCACCTCAGCTTCACCCATATTTTCAATCTCAAGGGGTATGAATGCCCGTTGTTTACCGATGCCTATCCGCAGCTTTGCTTCACGCACATACCGATAGGCGGTTGAAAGACCTCCTGTATACCCATGTTCTTTTTTTAAACGCTGGGCGATTCTTGTAGCAGTGTGACGCTGCTTGGGTGGGCGATCTTTATCCTCCTTTAACCATTGATCTATGATTGCCAGATACTGACCTAAAACTGGATAGGGCTGCTGTTCCCTTGTCTTGTAGCCACTGTATTCTCCTTTTAATGCCTTCCTGATCGTGTTCTTTGAGTGTCCAGTCTCTCTCGATATCTGTTTAATGGATTTGCAGTAAATCCTGTGTGCTGTTCGAATATAGTCATATTGAGACACCTTTAACATTCTCCCTGTTACCTCTCCAGTTTTATAGGTCAATAATCGGACCTTTATAGCACTGAAAGGTGATTTTTTAGGGGGTCAATTTTCGGTTAGAAATTCCCCTCCAGGGGGGGGCAATTTTAGATTAGCAAAACTAATACAAAACTCTGACAGAAAATAGTTCCCCCAAGTTTGACACGGTTGTAAAGGTTCTGGCGGCCTTGGACATTAAGCTCTCTTTTGAAGCTGCGTGATGCGAGATGGAAAATAAAGAGTCTGCCGGTTCCTTGAGACAATTGTGCGACACCGCCCGGGAAAACGGTATCCTCATCATCGCCTCGGCCCGGGGGCCGGAACACCGGATATACCCGGCGTGTTTCAGCAACGTTGTCGGGGCGTACCGGCACCCGGACTGTGCCTGGGACGACCTGGTGTTTGATGCCGAGAGTCCTGTGGCATTCGGTGCCCACGGATTCCCCCGCCCCATTCCGGGCCTGCCCCAGGAAAAAAACTTCCAGGGCCACAGTTTTGCCGCCGCCCATGTCACTGCCCATGCCGCCGCACTCATGAAACAATATCCGGATCACTCTTTGGAAACAATGATCCGGCAGTTGCAAAACAATTCACATTCCGCCCCTGCCGGATAAAAACGGCCCAATAGAGCGGCCATGTCCTGACGGACACAACAAACATGAAAGTAGTGAGTCGTGAGTTATGAGAAAAACAGCTTGTTTAAAATCTCACTACTCACCACTCAAAACTCATTACTTTCATATAAAAAACCGTAACACGTCAACTGAATTCCGTTATATTTGTAAACCGGAGTGAAATTGCGTAAGCCCTATGAATGGCGGGATTTAATGTCATTTGATTCGGGTCGGCTTGACGCCGGATGGCCGGTTATCGTAAAAGCAGAACGGGTCACGGTCGGTGAATACATTGAGTCCCATACCGTAGGCGACGGCCTGGCATCCCCGGCACACAGGGGACAGGCTGCATCCCTTGCAGGCGGTAGTGCCGTCCCTGTATTGTTTGGCCCTGGCAGATGTGTATATTTCATCCAATGAATTTTCATTGATACTGCCGATATATGAGGGAAATTTTCGACAGGCATGCACTTCACCGTCTGGAAGAAGGGCGACAAAATTAAACGCCGCGCCGCAGCCGAATCCGGTGCAGCCGCCAAACAGATTCTGGCCTGTCTCTTGCTTTACGATGTTAATCAGGTTGTCTTTCATTCTGAGAACCGGATTTGATGCGGCAGCCCGTACAAATTTTTGTAAAAACCGGCGGTAATCTTCGGGAGCCGGCAGGGTTAAGGCGGCACCTTCCCCGACCATGGCCAGCCGGTTAAAGGTAAAAGAATCTGTTTTTTCCCTCAGAATTTCAGCCAGGGGAAGCACCTGGTTCATATTGTCTCTATTGAGGGTCAGCATGACCATGGAATAAACATCCTGTTCCCGGAGAATGTCCAGAAAACCAAGGGATTTTTTGAAATGGCCCATACCCCGGATATAGTCGTTGTATTCTTCCAGGCCTTCCAGGCTGATTTGGTAGTGGGTCAGGGGTTGGATTTCTTGAAGCCGTGCAATGGATTCTTTTTGTGCGGGATTCCCGAGTATGGCAAGGGAGAATCCTCTCTGGGAGGCCTCATAATAAAGATTTTCAAAATCAGGATAGAGCAAGGGGTTTCCACCGGTGAAGGAAATATGGCCTCTTACGTGAGCGGCAAGGGTGAAAGCGAAGAAATCATCCAGTATCTCCATTGCCTTGGAAAAGGGTATCGAATGCCTACTGCTCCTGTCGTAGCAATGCCTGCAATGAAGATCGCAGGCCTGGGTGATGTGCCATTGAAGGGTGAAACTGTCTGACACCAGATAAGACGCAAACCCTGGGGCATCCGTGAATAGTTCAGGGTTCCGGCGGATAAGGGGCCTAGGATTGATAAGAATTCCCTCATTGACGGCATGGTGGAAGACGGCCAGGATTTTGGCCCTTGACGTCTTGCCACGGCGGGCAGCAGTTTCAAAATCAATTTCCTCGACCACCAGCTTCAAGGCCAGCAGGTCATCGTCGGTTGCATCCCGGCACATCAAATGACAGGTTATAGGGTCCCGCCATATAAGGACATAGCCTTCTTCCGGCTCCGGCTTTTGCCGGGGCTTGTTAACATACCCGGTCATGGAATCGGGCAGGTGCTTCCATGACACGGGAACCAGCATCAGGTCGGGATTGACAAAAACGGATTCGCGGGGGGATAAATCGGATGCTTCTTTGTTGGACAGCTTAAAAATTGCCTGCTCAACACAGGCCAGATCGTAAATATAGGGAACAATATCTTTAAGTTGCTCCTTTGGGTCAGGTCCGGAGACGTCCAGGAATTGGATGAATGATTCAGGACTTGGTTTGCCCAATGCCGCAAGAATTCCGTCCCAGGTGATATCGCCCAGAATCCTGCGGCAATTGGGGAAATGCCGTGTTAAAATATCACAGGTTGAACTATGGTTGTTAATTTTCACGGTTAACTATCGCTTGGGTTCATTGTTTTTTTACCGGCACGTCATGGGGCCGGCAGCCACGAGTACTGGTTGCAGCCTGCATGATTGATGTTTAGCCTCAGCCGCTTTTGCTTTTTTTCTCATCCGTGCCGCGTGCACCGCTGTTATCATCATTTAAGTCACCCTGGGAACTACCTGTCCCCGATTTTTTGTCTCCTCAGCCACTTCCGTTCGTACAGCCGGACAGTGTGGCAGTAGACCCTGTGAGCAACCCGGCAATGCATAAGCTGGCCAGCAACTTTTTCAGTTCTTTACTGTCCATAATTTTACCTCCGGAAAAAGTGTGATACAAATTTGCGGTTTTCTCCCTGGAAAAAAACCACAGCCCTTTGTCACAGCCTGAGCAGAGAAGTCGTCGTTGGATAGATCGTGACTATAGATGCCGTGACATACTATAGATTTACCAAATTGGGGTCGTATTGCATATATTTAATTTTTTTTAAATGGAAACGACCTTGTCTGCAGTTCCGTGCATGACATTGTAGGGTGTATTGACTTGTTCGTTAAAACCACGATTTTATCTCCAAAAAGGTAACGCTAAGATCAAAACAGGATAAATCTTTTATGAAATCAACCATGATTACAATTGATTAGATGAGCCCAACCCACTGACCGCACGCCAGTGATCCAGTACGGACCGCACGGTCTCGGCAAAGACCTCCTGTTCGACCGGTTTCATCATCACATGGCAGATTCCCGCCTTTTTCGCATTTTCCGGGGAAAGTGCTTCGCTGTTCCCTGTGCAAAGGACAATGGGAATATCCGGTCGAACCGCCCTCAGCCGCCCGGCCAGTTCAATCCCGGTCATACCCGGCATGGTCTGGTCTGTGACCACCAGATCAAACTCTTTGGCCCGGGAAGTAAAAAGCGCCAGTGCCTCCCGGCTTTGGGTGGTTGCGGTAACCCGGTATCCCAGTCGTGTCAATCGTCTTTGTGCAATTTCCACCAGGCTTTTTTCATCATCCACCACCAGAATATGTTCACTGCCCTGAACTGGCGCACTTTCGGAAATTTCACCTCTGACATGTAAAGCCTCCGGTTCTGAAATGGTTCCAGTCTCTTCAATCCGGGGCCAGTAAACATGGAAACTGGTTCCCCGGCCCGGCCGGCTTTCCACCCGGATCGCGCCGCCGCATCCTGTAACAATGCCATGGACCACGGAAAGGCCAATTCCCGTCCCCTTGCCCGTCTCCTTGGTGGTGAAATAAGGATCAAATATCCGATCCATAATTCCCGGTACAATTCCGGGTCCGGTATCGGCAACCGTCAACTTCAGATACCGCCCCGCCGCCAGCGGCATTCCGGAAGGCAGTCTGCCGGGCAGGTCGTTTTTCAGGTCTTCAACGGACAGCGAAACGTCCAGTATACCACCGGTTTCCTCCATGGCCTGGGCCGCATTGGTAGCCAGATTCATGATTACCTGATGCACCTGTGTGGGGTTGGCTATAATCACTGAATTTTGGGAATCAATATGTTCCCGGATATTGATGGTTGAGGGAATGGTGGCCCGAAGCAGCTTGATGATCTCTTTTGCAACGGGTCCGATCTGAACCGGCACCTGCCCCTCTGTACTTTTACGGCTGAAGGATAGAATCCGCCCCACCAGGTCCCTGGCCCGAAAGCTCGCCTTTAGGACTTCATCAATGGATTTTCCGGATTTAGACCCCTCAGGCAGGTGCATGTCAGCCAGCTCCGCAAACCCGATGATGACCGACAGAATATTATTGAAATCATGGGCGATGCCCCCGGCCAACGTACCGATGGCCTCCATTTTCTGGGCCTGTCGTAGATGTTCTTCCGCCTGTTTCCGTTCCCGGATTTCCTGGGTAAGGCTCTCATTTGCCTGCTGGAGTTCGGCGGTCTGCGCCTGAACTTCCGCCTCAAGATTTTCAATAAGCGCCTTTATACGGGCGGCCATGAAATTAAATGTCATCCCCAGCCGCCCCAATTCATCCTTTGCATCATCTTCAGCCGTCACATCCAGGCTGCCCTTTTTAAATTTCTGGGTAACGATCGTCAGGCGTAAAATTCGATTTGTAATGCTCTCATTCAAAGCCACAGCGATACACAAGGCACCTGCTAAACCGGCAAACGCAGCCAGGGCTATAAGGATGATGGCCAGCCTGTGGGCATCCTTTATTTCCTGCTCCGAAAACGCCACGGCCTGCCCGGCCAGACGAATCAGGGATTCAGACACCTTATCGACGGCTTCACGCTGCAGCTTAAAATCCCTGAATTTGGCTGCAATGGCTACATCAACGTTAAGGATTTCATTACCAAACGCCTCCAGGCGGTCCAGATGAGCCTCCATGGCGGCCATTTTTTTCGGGGTAAAATCAGTGGCGGCACGGGCCGCCTGCCTCAAAACAAACCCTTGATTAAAGGCGGACTGCATAACATGACGCTTTCTTACAATAATATATTCGTCCACCAGGTGCTCCAGTGCATGGAAATGCTGGACAAGCGCCTCATTTTTATCCACCAAATTTCTCAGCAGCGTAAACTCACGGGCCAAATTCGCTTCCAACCCATCTTCAGGCGCAGCCAACCGGGTGACCAGCTCAACGGACTCAATGGAGGTCGCTGCAAATCTCCGGGCTGAAGAAAGATAAAGGTTTAAATCAATATGCCCTGCCTGCAGGACGCCGCTGGCCTGGGTTTCCGTAATGGCCTTTTTCAATTCCCGGCTGATGGAGACGGCCTTGGCGGCTTTCCTCACCGAAGGCTGGGCGTAAATTTCATGTGCCTTTCGAAGGCCTATCCTGGGGTAATAAAGAAAAAATTCAGCATGAAGCTGCCGTGCCTTTTCCAGCTCCCGATCCATTTCAAAGACAAGGCGTTGAATGGTGGTGTTCATTCCCACGGCCTTGTGGGCCCTGTGGAGAGCCCCCAGGGAAAAATACCCGGTGGCAGCCACCAACCACCATCAGACAGACCAGCAGGCCGACCCCAAGGCTGAATTTAAAGGTGATAGACCGGTCATACCACCAACCCGCTGGGGAAGCTGTGCTGCCCATGAATTATTCCTTTTTTTCAGGTGAAAAGCTGAATTTTACATTGGACTTAAGGCCGTCCAGCCCGGCGTCGACATCTTCCAGCTGCAGCACATTGAACACCGGCCGTGCGCAGTCCCCGAATCCATCGCAGTTCAACAAACCAGTCACGCCCTGGACATTTTCCATGGCATACATGGCCCGACGCAGTGCCCGGCGGCCAATGACGAGATTGCCGTTATCTTCTATGGCCGCCGTCTCAATGGCTGAAAATAAAAGTCCTGCCGCATCATAGGCGCTCAGATAATAGAGTACCGACGGCGGCGCCTCGTATGCAGCGATATATTTTTCCTCCAGTTGGGCAACCCTTGGACCACTGGGGCTTGCCGGCCCCACAAAGTACATGCCCCGGGCCTTCTCCCCTGCGGCTTCAAGAAAAGAGCGGTCAATCAGTGCACCGTCACTCATTAGCACCACATCCTTAAATCCGGTCATCTTCCTGGCCTGGAACAGGATATGGTAACCCTCGGGCTGAAACAGGGGGAAAAAAAGCAGTCCGGCATCGGCATTAAGAACGGCGGTGAGTACCGGTGCCATTTCGTTATCCCCCTTGTTTACCGAGGTATCCAAAACGATTTCTCCCCCCAGGGCCTCAAAAGCCGCACAAAAACCCTGGGTCAGCCCCCTGGTGTAGATATCGCCGTCATTGATGACGGCGGCTTTTTTAACCTTTAGATAATTATATGCATAGGTGGCTGCAGCCTTGCCTGCATTCTCCTCATTAGGCGCAGTCCTGAAATAACCTTCATGGTAGTCAGGGGCGGGCTTACCCCCCACCGACGTCAGAAAGGGTGCACTGTTATTCCCGGAAATCATCACCAGGCCGGCTGCGGAAACCGCTTTGGATGCCGCCGCGGCCGCCCCGGAACATGTGGTCCCGAACACAGCGATATGCTGGGGATCGGCAATGATCTTTAACACCGCATTTGCACCGCCCTCGGGCGAACACCCTGTATCTTCCGTTTGTATAGCGACCTTACGGCCGAGGATTTCGCCGTCGCGGTCCTTCAGTGCAAGCTCAAACCCCCGGACCTGCTCTCTGCCCAAATTGGCCACCTTGCCGGACAGTGCCTGGAGTACACCTATTTTTAACGGTTCCCCTGGAGCCAGTACCACACAGCCTATATCATCCCGGCACTGAAATCTGGGTTTTTCCTTTTCACACCCCGAAAACATGAACACAAGAGGTAAAACCATAACCAGACAACGTAACCAGCTATTTAAAGACATTAATTTTCCTATACATCCTGATGCCGCATTTTACGAAAACGATCGCACCGGTCAAGACCGGCCCGGCACGGCCCAAAATCCAATACACTCGACTAAATTCACTTAAAACAGTTAATATTACACAGGGCGGGTCAGAATTTCAAGCATCATCATTTTACCCAAATTCACCGCTTTTTTGATGGTGGATCAGCGAGTCTGTTGTAATGTTGTTAAAATTCATCCATCATGGTAAATTTATTGTTAATTAAAACAAACATGGAAACAATATGCGAATCGCCGTCATTTCAGACATTCATGGTAATATAGAGGCATTTAAAACGGTGCTTAAAGATATGGAACTTCAGGCGGTCAATAAAATTATTTCCCTGGGGGATAATATCGGATACGGCGCTGATTCCGAGGCGGTTATCCAGCAGATAATCGCAAGCAGGATACCATCTATTCTTGGCAATCATGAACTGGCCTGTGTAAATGAAAAAGTGTATAAGTGGTATATCGGGGATACAAAAAAATCGCTGGATCACACCCTGTCCAAATTGTCACCATCATCTATTGACTATTTAAAGGGATTACCCGTCAATCTTTCTCGGTATCAGGCTTTTTTTGTCCATGGGTTCTGGCCGGATTCCGTTCGACATTATCTTCACCAAATCTGCAACTCTGAATTGCGCCATGCGTTTGGGCAGATAAAAGAATCCATCTGTTTTTTAGGGCATACCCACAGATTAAGCCTTGTTTTCCCTGAAGATGGCGACATTCAGGTTCAACCATTGAATCCGGGGTTGACTCAGCTTGACAAAAATAAAATATATATGGTGAATGTCGGCAGTGTCGGCCAACCCCGTGACGGCGACCCAAGAGCCAAATATGTGATCTGGGATACGGAAAAATATTGTCTGGACATCCGGTATATAGGCTATGACAATCAAACAGCCGCCCTAAAAATACTGGCCGCAGGCCTGCCGTTTAAATACGCCCAGGCAGTAGATCCGGACATAAAAAAATAAGCGCCTCTTTTCTTTATTTTACAGAACAGACCCCTTTGACAAAATTATAATCAAAAAGATCACTGCAGTTCACAAATCCCATTTGAGCGTCCACGGTCCAGACAGCTCTTTTTGAACGGGTATCACTGCTCCAGAGCCACTTTTGATCGGGTGAAAACACAGGCTCCATGCAAAAATCGTCATCATGCTTTGGGTTAACCAGTGACAGTATCTCGTTGATGGTGGGCATTCGCCAATTTTGACGTCCGCCGAATCCGGATTCGGACAGCAGTTGAATATAACGCTGGGCCTGATCCCACATCATGGGATAGCGGGAACCGGATTGCTGCCAGACCAGATTGGTGGCATGGTCTATCACCGTGGTATCACTTATTTTTTGAAACGCATTTTCAACAAAGACCAATGGCTGGTGCAAATCATCCAGGTTGAAAACCTTGCCGGCGTCCTTTGCAAGTATTATAGACGATTCGGATCTGATGGGGAGCGTGGGTTTGATCCGGGGAGCCGTCTTTTTTTCCTGAAAAATATCATCCGGCGCAAAACATTCACTCTGCCTTGCATCCTTATATAGTGAGAAAAACGCCTTTAATTCCTTCAACATTGTGTCCGCTGTCTGAAACCGGTCATCCGGATGAGGGGCAATCGCCTTGAGAATGAACCGGTCACAGTTGCGATCCAATTGCGGATTTAATTCACTGGGCAGGGGTGGATTTTTATCGGGCAGATGACCTGTTACCATCCGGTAAAGGATCACCCCGGCAGAATACAGATCTGCTCTTTGATCCACGGTTTCGGGAGAATCAATCTGTTCCGGAGCACTATAAAACGGTGTGCCGATGGTAAGTTTTTCTGCACAAAGAAATTGTTTTTCACCCCTTCGTTTGGAAAGACCAAAATCAACAATCTTCACCGTTCCCGTATCTGCAATCATGATATTAAAGGGTTTTATATCCCGGTGAATGATATCCGCCTCGTGTAGGCGGCAAAGCCCTTCAACAATCTGGGTCAGGTAATGGCAGGCTTTGTCAACGGACACCTTTCTGGAGGGCCTGTCTGCCCAATAGGATTCTCCAATGAGTTGTCCTAGATTCCGGCAGTAATATTCCATCAGGTAAAACAATTCATTTGCTCTCTCTTCAAGACTCCAGATGCCCACCACATTGGGATGCCGGATATTTGCAATCACCGCTACCTCATGAATAAACTGCTCTCTGAGGCATGTTAAACCGACCTTTTCAATCAAGGCCCGGCTGGGGGTGAACAATTTTAAAGCAGCCGTTTTTTCAAGCACCGGGATGGTGACGCGATAAATCCGGCCCATGGTGCCACTGCCGAGAAATGCGTTGATCTTGTATCTACCGATATATTTGTCGTTTTTACTCGTCATCATTTTTTTCTTAAAAGCATATCATCTTTTTTAAAAAATCGCGAAGTCAGGACCGCGATTCACGGCGGCTCAGCCGCCGTGAACATTACAAATAACCGGCTTGTCCCGTTCATTTGACCGGAAATTGGACGAAAAAGCTATCTGTTAAATGGACACAGGTTAGCGCAGGGCTTTCATGGCCCCCATATACCCACGCAGTTTTTTACCCACTATTTCCACAGGATGGTTACGGATGGCATCATTAACCTGAATCAGGCGGATGTTGTCCACGCTGTTGTCTTCAAGCGCGAGGCCCTTGCCGATCACATCAGTATCAAGGCCTGCCATGAAATCTTTAAGCAGGGGCACCGCGGTATGGGCAAACAGATAACAGCCATATTCCGCAGTATCTGAAATCACCACATTCATTTCATACAATTTTTTCCTGGCAATGAGATTGGAGATCAGGGGTACCTCATGCAGGGATTCGTAATAGGCGGATTCGGCAATAATGCCGGCTGACACCATGGTATCAAAAGCCAGTTCCACGCCGGCCTTGATCATGGCCACCATGAGAATGCCGTTGTCAAAATATTCCTGCTCCGGGATGTCTGCGTCCTGGGAAGTCGATTTTTCAAAGGCCGTATCCTGGGTCTGGTCACGCCATTTGAGCAGATTGGCGTCATCATTGGCCCAGTCTTCCATCATGGTTTTAGAAAACGTACCTGTCATGATGTCGTCCATGTGCTTGTTGTACAGAGGTGTCCAGAACCCCTTGAGCTGCTGGCTTAATTCAAAGGCCTTGATTTTAGCCGGATTGGACAGCCTGTCCATCATGTTGGTGATGCCGCCGTGTTTCAGGGCTTCGGTCACGGTTTCCCAGCCATACTGAACCAGTTTGGATGCGTATCCTTCATCCATGCCGCTGCCAATCATCTTGTCATAGCACAACAGCGCGCCGGTTTGCAGAACCCCGCATAAAATGGTCTGCTCGCCCATGAGATCCGATTTTACCTCAGCCACAAATGAGGACTGCAAAACACCGGCCTTGTGACCGCCTGTGCCGGCCGCATAGGCTTTGGCAAGTTCAAGGCCCTCCCCTCTGGGGTCGTTCTCCCGGTGTACGGCAATCAGGGTGGGCACGCCAAAGCCTCTTTTGTACTCTTCCCTTACTTCGGTTCCCGGGGATTTAGGTGCCACCATGATAACGGTGAGGTCTTCTCTGATCTGCATACCCTCTTCAACAATATTAAAGCCGTGGGAATACGAAAGGCAGGCATCCTTTTTGATCAGAGGCATGATGGCGTCAATCACATTGGAGTGCTGTTTGTCCGGGGTCAGGTTGATGACCAGATCTGCTGTCGGCAGCATCTGTTCATAGGTCCCTACGGCAAAGCCGTTCTCCGTGGCATTTTTCCAGGACTGCCGTTTCCCGAAAATGGCGGCTTCCCTTAAGGCATAGGAGACATCCAGGCCGCTGTCCCTTAAATTCAGGCCCTGGTGCAGACCCTGGGACCCGCATCCCACAATCACAATTTTTTTCCCTTTGAGTGCCTCAACCCCGTTAAATTCCGAAGGGTCCATGAAGCGGCACTGGGAGAGTTCTTCAAGTTGCAGCCGCAATGGCAGAGTGTTGAAATAGTTGGTGCCCATATCTTGTCTCCTTGATTTTAGTTTTTGAACGAGAAATCACTCATCTGCTAGGCCGCAGATGGAAAACCTCTCGTCCAAACAATAGGTAAATGTTGTCAATAAGATGGCTTAAAACTATCGTTGCGTCAAATGAATCATTTGCAATTTCATATTGCAAATATCGAAACAAACTTTTAAAATATTCGACATAACAATGCGTTACCCTATTGAGGCAAAAACAAGAGATGGATATCCGCACCCTTGAATTATTCCACCACCTGGCCGGCTCTCTGCACTTCTCCCGGACAAGCCAGGCATGCAATATTTCACCGTCAGCCCTGACCCGGGTAATCCAGCGTCTGGAAACGGATGTGGGAAAACAGCTTTTTATCCGGAGCAACCGCTGTGTGGAGTTGACCTATGCCGGACAGGCCTTTAAAAAATATGCCGAAGATGTGCTTGGCCGCTTTGAACGGCTCCAGGGAGAATTATCAAAGGATGCAATCCTGTCCGGCCAGCTTTCGCTTTACTGCTCGGTGACCGCCGCATACAGTATCCTGCCCAGATTTATTCCCCGCTATCGCGCCATGCACCCAAGGGTGCAGATTCACCTTGAAACAGGAGACCCGGCCCAGGCGATAGATCGACTGATGAACCGGGATGCAGATGCAGTCATTGCCGCCCTGCCGGAAAAACCCGGAATCCAGATCAGTTTTTTAAACATGGCGGTCAGCCCCCTGGTTTTTATCGGAGCCGGGCATTATCCCGATGTCCTGGTAAGAAACAGCAAAAAGGAGCCAAACTGGGAAAAAATACCCCTGATTCTTGCGGATAAAGGCTTAAGCCGGGAGCGTATTGATCAGTGGTTTGTGGAAAATTCCGTGCTACCGCGCATTTACTCCCAGGTCACGGGCCATGAAGCCATTATCGCCCTGGTCAACCTGGGATTCGGTATCGGTTTTGTGCCACGCCTGGTTCTGGAAAAAAGCCAACTTTACCGGGATATTGTTGTACTGGACAACATGCCGGAACTGCCCCCTTATGAAATAGCCCTTTGCACACGGAATACAAACCTTTCCAATCCCCGGGTCCGTGCCCTGTGGGATATCGTTGCAGGGGTGTCTTGAATTCGGTTTTAAATATACTTACAGCTTGTTTGGTAATTGCGACAAACCAAGGCCAAAAGAGACTTGACCCTTGAATTTGATAAATATCGAATTATATTCCCTCGAATGTTTTGCCCAAGCCAACAGCCTCCAACCTGTAACAAAACCCCTGGAGACCACATATGTCACAAGAAAAAGATCTTCCCGCCGGTGTAATACTGCAACGGGACGGTAAAACCTTTGCTGCCCGCATCACACCGCCTTCCGGAAAGCTCAGCGCCCGGGATCTGGAAAAAATGGCTGAACTTGTCCGGGCCTACGAGGTGCCGATGGTAAAGCTGACCTCGGGACAGCGCATTGGATTTTACGGACTCAGCAGGGAAAAGATTCATGCCCTGTGTGACGCCATGCCGTTCAGAAGCGGCGGACACTATGTCCAGGCATGTCCGGGAACGGATTGGTGTAAATTTGCCAAGCAGGATGCCATGGGCCTTGCCCAAATCCTTGAGGAAAAATATGGCGCCATTCCAACACCGGCCAAAATCAAACTGGGCATTTCCGGCTGCACCTTTAGCTGCGCAGAATCTCGCCTCCGGGATATCGGATTCATCGGTACGCCCACAGGCTGGCGTATGTTTGTGGGTGGTAATTCCGGCATGAAACCCAGAATCGGTGATGAGCTGGCCAAAGAGCTGTCCACCCAAAAGGCCCTTGCGCTTTGCCAAAAATTTCTCGACCTTTACTGTGAAACAGCCCCGGCCCAAAAAAGGACCTCCCGTTTTGTTGAAAAGATGGGTATCCAAACCATCAAAGAAAAGTTAGGTCTTCAGCTGTAATCCAAAAACCGCCTCAACCTTCATTCAGGAAAAACAATGGAATTAAACACAACCCTTGTAAACCCAGATATCTTAACCACCCGGAAACCTTTTGACAAATTATTCCCCATCCAGGAGGAGACCCTGGCTGCCATAAGCCAGGACATGGAGCTAAACGGATTTGATCCGGTATTTCCAATAGTGGTCTGGAAAGAAGAAAATGTGCTCGTGGACGGCCACACCCGAATTGCGGCAGCCAGAAACATGCGCCTGGATCAGGTGCCGGTAGTATATAAATCCTTTGAGGACGAAGATGACGCCCTGCTTTACAGCTTCCATGCCCAGCGGAACCGGCGCAACATGTCTGACGATGATATTGTAAAGTGTCTGGCGCTTTTGGATGTTATGCACAAAAAAAATGCAGAGGGTCAAAAAACAACCCGTAAAGCGGAAAACGAAATACGGGCCAAAGAGCTGGGTATCAGCCCCCAAAAGGTGGACAAAGCCAGAAAGGTCATGGAATACGGCCCCCCCGATATCCAGGAACAGGTTCAGTCCGGGGAGAAATCCATTAACAAGGCCTTTAATGAAATCCAGGAACACCGCCGGGAAAGTGGTGAAATTAGAGGCAGAGAGACCGACGGGCTTGGGCTTTCGGCAAAGTACACCCAGTCTCTGGGAAGGTTTCTCAAAGAACTGACTCGCATCCGGGAGCACGGATGGCAGGAGGTCAGCCAGGAGAAAGCCGTGGCCGATATTGAAGCGATCCTTGACCTGATCAGAGGGTAATGGATTTAAAATAAAATAATATTAGGAATATTCATTCATTTTGTGTTAAATTTGTTCTCTAAGATTTCTATGTTTAAATTCATACAAACGATAGGGCCCGCAGATGGGCCACTATCAAAAAAACAGATTGACAACAATCGTAGAGGTTCGTGCTACCTAAAACAGTTTATTGAAACTATTATTCAAAAAAATCAGATCATTAAGGCGTTCTGCCGCCAAAAATCAGATATTAAATTCCGAAAAGGAATTTTATTCTGCTTTCAACGCCATGAAGTCCGCCGTTTGGATTATTGATAAAGATCACTGCATCGTAAAATCCAACAATGCTGCCGAGCGATTATTCAATCGAAGCAATTTAGAAATGATCGGAAAAAAATGCTGGCGAATTGTGCATGGTGCCGACCAACCGGTTAAAAATTGCCCTCTTATAAAAGCCGGCCAAAGTCTGCAACAAGAATCTATTGAGCTCCAAATTAATGATAGATGGTTTGAGGTCGTTGTCGATCCGATTCTCAATTCTAAGGGAAAGCCCTCAAAGTTTATTCACATCATCACTGATATTACCGAAAGCAAACGGATATCTGATAAATTAGAACGCAGCCAACAACTGCTTGATAATGCTCAACGCTTGGCAAAAACAGGTGGATGGGAGTGGAATG
Organism: Desulfobacter sp. UBA2225; assembly: GCF_002348205.1. Lineage (NCBI taxonomy): Bacteria > Pseudomonadati > Thermodesulfobacteriota > Desulfobacteria > Desulfobacterales > Desulfobacteraceae > Desulfobacter > Desulfobacter sp. UBA2225. The sequence goes on from NZ_DDYV01000305.1 coordinate 15,656, forward strand.
TAGAAGACCAAAAGATGTATTGGACAAAAGAGTTGTATCGGCTGCATGGATTTGAACCCACTCAGTATGAATCCGGTTCGTCTGAGCATATTAATGCAAGTCTTGAATGCTATAATCCTGAAGACCGACCTAAAATATTGTCGGCTTTCCATCAATGTGAAAAGAAAGGGATTGGCTATGACCTGGAATTTGAATTCCAGAAATCGTCAGGGAAAAAAAAATGGATTAAAACTGTGGCCGAACCTATTTGGAAAGGAGATAAAGTTGAAAAAATCGTCGGCAATGTTATGGATATTACCGAATCTAAATCGGCGAAGGACAAACTTGTCGTACAATCGAAAAGAATCAAGACCTTTTTCAATTCCATCAATGACGCAATATTTATCCATCCTTTAAAACAGGAGGGTTTTGCTCCTTTTGTAGAAGTTAATGACATAGCCTGTAAGCGATATGGGTATACCTATGATGAGTTGATGAATCTTTCGGTACCGGATATAACCGTCAAGCCTGATGTTAACGGGCATGCCAAACCCGATTATAGAAACAAATTGCGCAAAGAAGGGCATCTGGTTTTTGAAACATTTCATATCAAGAAATCAGGTGAAACCTTTCCCGTTGAAGTAAATTCAAACATCTTCTATAAAAATGGAAAACCTCACATTCTTGCCGTTGTTCGGGATATTACAGATCGAAAAAATATGGAAGAACTGCAGATTCAAAATTGGCACCTCAAAAAACAGGAAAGCCTTAGCCGAATGGCGGCAGCGATTGCGCACCACTTCAACAATTACCTGATGGGGATCATGGGGAATCTGGAACTGAGCCTTAAGTTAATTGAGTTGGATAAATCCCCTCTTGACAATCTGATAAAAGCCATGCGACTTGTTCAAAAGGCTTCCGAAGTCAATGGGTTGATGCTTACTTACCTTGGGAAAAACAATTCTGGGAAAATGAAAATGGATATAGGCAAGGTCTGCAATATGATCATGCCTCTTCTTCGGGCCTCATTGTCAAGCAATATCGTTCTGGAAGCAAATTTTCCGGCTCATGGCCCCATGATCTATGGGAATGTGAATCAGATTCAACAACTTGTCATCAACCTTGTTAGCAATGCGGCAGAGTCCTATCAAAAAGAAGGCACTGTCTATCTTATAGTTCTGGTCATATGACTTG
>NZ_DDYV01000261.1:0-31913 GCF_002348205.1 Desulfobacter sp. UBA2225
AAAAATTTTAATGCGTTTGCCCTGCGCGCGCACATTATTTATTTGAATAACAGCCATGGGCTGACATAATCTATCAACACCCAGACTCACCCCACAACAAAAAAAATGAAAGTAATTTAAAAACGGCCTTTTGAAAAGAATATAAACAAAAAAGACCCCGTTGCCGCCAAAAAGGAACTTTTTAGCGGCACCGCGATATTAGAAAGAAGAATCTTTAGAAGAAAGAATAGGAAATTAGGCTTTTTTTTCGATTTCCGTTTCGGATTGAATAACGGAATCTAACTGATTGATGGAATGTAAGCTGAAGTTAGCACCTGAGCCGATCTCGTCAGGCCTTGTAAGTCCCAAAACTTCATCGTTAATGATCCTTAAAAAATCAAAGATATCACTTTGTGCTTGAATTTCAATTGGTTCAATCATTCACCTTCCTCCCTGGGTCAATCTTTAAGGGTTTGGTGCTTCAGAGGAAATTTATTATTTTCTTGTGTTTTTATCCTCTGTCACACATATGTAAGATATAATATCAACGGCAGGCAGGAGAAATCAATCGGGGAATCCCTGATTTTTTTTGACTTTTTTTTACGAAACCAATTCAATAGTTGGCGATAATATGTTATTTTTTCTTGACCCTATGCAAAGACCACCCTATGGTGGGCCTATGATACCATTTTTAATCGCTGTAAAATTATACGCGGTCACCAAACTTGTGCAGCCTGGAGTTTAAAAATTTTTAAATGGGAGCGAAAAAATAAATATGGGATTTACAATTGATCATTTTAATATCAATGTACTGAATCTGGAAGGAAGTCTGGCGTTTTATGAAAAAGCACTCGGCCTTACGGAATTGAGAAGAAAAACGGCCACAGACGGTTGCTATATTATTGTATTTTTAACGGATAATCAGTCCGGCAACAAACTGGAATTGACCTGGCTTAAGGACAGGAATGCCCCCTACGATCTCGGCGATCAAGAGTTTCACATTGCATTCAAAACAGATGATTTTAACGCGGCCCACGACCTGCATGAGAAAATGGGGTGTATCTGCTATGAAAATAAGGATATGGGCATCTATTTTATCAATGATCCGGACGGGTACTGGCTTGAAATCGTGCCTGTAAACTAGCGCCACACCCAGCCATTGAAGCAAGGCGCAGGCAAAGGGAATATATCACTGCCCGGCAAACCATCGCCGTTGGCAGGTGTTGGGAACTTAGAAGAAATTGACATCTATATGGAATGAACACGGCATGGGCAAGTAGGACTTATCCGATATCAGCATGGTGGCGGTGACGCTGTGAAAGGAAAAATTTTTTTTTCGTCGTCCAGCCGGGACGGCGAATCCATTCTAATCCGTAAGGTTTATCCGTACATTGTGTTTGCCACCTGTTTGTTTGGAAAAAGGGCAGGGCAGTTGACCTATCACAACCTCCGGCTTTGAAATTCCAAGGCCGGCCCATGGAATAGAACCAAATTATAAGGAGAAATGCCATGGATCGACGGGATTTTTTGAAAAAAACCATCGGCGGCGGTATCGCCGCAGGATCCACCCTTGCCTTCCCGGGGGTGGGAAAACTTTTTGCAGCCCCAAAGGGGGTTTCCTACGACCTGGTGGCGGTCCGGGGCGGGGAGCCGGACCAGATGTTTGATCGCGCCATTGCCTCTTTGGGCGGTATGCAGACCTTTGTGCCCAGGGGCAGCCGGGTTGTGGTCAAGCCGAATATCGGCTGGGACCTCCCCCCTGAACGGGGCGGCAACACCCATCCCGCCCTTGTGGGGCGTATTGTAGAACACTGCTTTTCAGCAGGGGCCCGGGGGGTTTCTGTGTTTGACCACACCTGCGACAACTGGCGACGCTGTTATACCAACAGCGGCATTGAAGCCGCCGTAGAGGCGGCCGGCGGAAAAATGGTGTCCGCCGACAGCGAGGGCTACTACAAAAGCGTTTCCGTGCCCCAAGGCCAGAGGCTCAAGACGGCCAAAGTCCACGAGGCACTCCTGAAGGCGGATGTATTCATCAATGTGCCGGTGCTCAAACACCACAGTTCAGCCATGCTTACCATCGGCATGAAGAACCTCATGGGTGTGGTCTGGGATCGGTGGTACTGGCATCGCAACGACCTTCACCAATGTATCGCAGATTTTTCCTCTTTCCGCAAACCTGATCTCACGGTGGTGGATGCCTACAACGTCATGAAGCGTAATGGCCCCAGGGGTGTGTCCGTCAGCGATGTGGTCCCCATGAAGGCCCAGGTCGTCTCAACAGATCCGGTGGCGGCGGATGCGGCCGGGGCCAAGCTCTTTGGGGCAGACCCTGGCGATATCCGCCATATCCGGATCGCTTCAGATATGAACCTTGGGCAGATACGCCTTGAAACCCTGTCCATTAATCGGATCAAGATTTAAATGAAAATTCGCCGTCTCAAAACTCTGCGGATCTGTATTGCCATGATTTTTTTTGTGCCGACGGCTTTTCTCTTTCTGGATATATGGGAGATTGGGGCAAAAACTTTTTCAGACCACCTGTTGTTTTTTCAATTTGTGCCCTCTGCGCTTAAATTTTTGAACCAGCCGGCAGTCGGGGCTGCCGGGTTTATCGTTGTGCTGATAACCGCATTTGTGTTTGGCAGGGTCTACTGCTCAGCAATCTGCCCTCTGGGAATATTTCAGGATCTGATCTCCCGTTTTTTTTCAAACAGAGAAAAGAGCCGGGGTGAAAAAAAGCGGTCCGGCAGATACAAATATTCTGCGCCCCGCAACATCCTGCGGTATACGGTCCTTATTGCGACTCTTTTGCTCTTTTTTTCGGGAACCGGTCTGCTGCTTAACCTGCTTGATCCTTTCAGCAGTTTCGGTAGATTTTTCTCTAATCTCTTCCGCCCTCTTGTCATTACCCTGAACAATTTGGGGACGCCTATGGCAGAGGTCATAGGCGTTGATGCCTTTTACCTTGTCCAGTGGCCGGTCTATGCCCCGGTTTCCCTTGGCGTTGCGCTGGTTACACTGGGTACGGTGGGATGGATGAGTGCCCGGCACGGCCGCCTTTATTGCAATACGCTATGTCCGGTGGGAACCCTGCTGGGGCTGATCTCAAAATTTTCCCTGGTTAAAATCCGTATTGATAAGGAAACCTGCCGGTCCTGCGGGCGGTGTGAGCATCTTTGCAAGGCCGGATGCATTGATGTAAAAACAAAAACCGTGGATACCGACCGCTGTGTTTCCTGTTTTAACTGCCTTTCTGTCTGTCCGGACCAAGCCATGGTGTATCAGTATGATTTTCAGCCAAGTTTTCAGATTAATAATCAATCGGGCCAAAAGAGCCGCCACAGGAAAGAGTCGGTTCGGTCCCGCAGAAACTTTGTTCTTGCCCTGGCAGCCGGCAGTTTTGGCTTGGCGGCGGCTCGTGGCCATGCCGCACCCGAAATGCTTCCGGTACAGGCCAGGCCCACCACCATCCCCGAAAAGAAAACCAGTCCGCTTTCCCCTCCCGGTTCGGTTAGCATTGCCAGATACAACGCCATCTGCACGGCCTGTCATTTGTGTGTCTCTGCCTGTCCCTCCCGGGTGCTTGTGCCTTCAGTCTTTTCCTTTGGCCTGTCCGGGATGATGCAGCCGCAGATGGATTTTGACGCCGGGCATTGCAACTATGACTGTACCGTCTGTTCGAATATCTGCCCCAGCGGCGCCATCCTGCCTCTGACGGTAGAAAAAAAGCGGCTGATCCAGGTGGGCGTGGCAAAATTTATCAAAGAAAACTGTGTGGTCTATACGGACAACACCAATTGCGGGGCCTGCTCGGAACATTGTCCCACCAAAGCGGTACACATGGTACCCTACCTGAATGCGGCCGGACGCAAGCTGGTCATCCCCGAAGTGGACGCGAACATCTGCGTGGGGTGCGGCGGATGCGAGCATGCCTGTCCCACAAAACCCTTCAGGGCCATCTATGTGGATGGCAATATAGAGCACAAGACAGCCCGGAAACCCAAGGAAAAAAAGATGGAGAAGGATACGGCTGATGACTTTCCTTTTTAAATTGACTGTTGTAATTTTCTACACGGGGCGTTTAATCTCTAATTGTATAGAACCGTACATTTTAAACTCGATTTTTTACTACCATGAGAAAGGATGCGGCCGTAAATATCAACATGATCCATGTCATGGTCCACGGTGTACCATTGCTGAATATGGCCAGCAGCAGCGATGAAACAATACCGCTTCCATATTGCAGCGCGCCGATCAATGCCGAAGCCGAACCTGCCATATGGGGCACTTCGTCTAATGCTGCAGCAGTTGCAGACGCCGCAACAATACCGTTCATGGAAAAGAATATGAACACCATCCCTATAATGATATATATCCCGCCCAAATCAGCCCTGACAAATACGGTCAGTGTAATGATCGCTATCAGGGAGACGCTTGTGGCGAATTTTAATAATCGATGCAGGGATTGATGAGTCACTAAACTGCGGTTGAGAAAACTTAACCACATTACCCCGACAATATTGACGGCAAAGAGCCATCCATAATGTTGGGGATCAATACCGAAATAAGAAATATAAATTTTTGGTGACCCCGCAATAAAGGCGTAAGCGGCCATATAGTAAAAGGTGACACATAATGTATAGCGCATGAATATCTTATGTTTCATAAGATACCGGTAGTTAACAAACGCTTTGCCTATGGAGGCGGGCAATCGTTTTTCCCTGGATAATGTTTCCGGCAGCCGAAATAAGGATATAAACATCAGAACCCCAATCACCGCAAGAAGCCAAAATATGCTGTGCCAGGTGCTCACACGAATTATCTGGCCGCCGAGCAGCGGGCCGATAATCGGAGCGATAGCCATGATGATCATTAACGTCGATAACATCTGGGCGCCATGGATACGCGAATATAGGTCCCGGATCATTGCCCTTGCCAGCATCGGCCCTGTACATGCTCCAAATGCCTGGATAACCCGCCATAAAACAATCTGCCCCATGGAATGGGACATGGCGCAGCCGGCAGCACCGCCGGCAAAAATAAGCATCCCGATAAACAGTGGTATTTTTCGACCGATACTATCACTGATCGGCCCCCAGAAGAGCTGAGCGATTGTAAACCCGATTAAAAAGCCGGTGATTGTAAGTTCGGCATTGCCATTTAATTCCTTTGACATTGCGGGCATTGCCGGAAGATAAATGTCCGTTGACAATGAGGTAAATGCCATCAATGCCCCGAGAATGGACATAAACAGTATGTTAGACATAGACGGGATGTTATTTTCAGCGGTTGTCGAGAATCTGCCGCACTGTCCTGGCCATATCAGATTTGCCAACCGGTTTCATTAAAAAACCTTTGATTCCTATTTGCTCCGCCTTCCGCTTGTCAATATTTTCACTGAAGCCCGTACACAGAAGAACCGGAATATCAGGCCTTATTGTCAAGACCTCCTGTGCCAACCTGTCACCCGTGATACCCGGCATTGTCACATCAGTCAACAATAGATCAAATGCTTCCGGATTTGCACGAAAGCATTCCAGCGCTTCCTGGCTGTTGGTATGCATAGTAACCTTATACCCCAGACGATTGAGCATCTGTTTTTCTATCTGGGCTACCGGTTTTTCATCGTCAACAAGAAGAATATGCTCCAATCCGGTTTGAAATGAAATTGTAGGGTCCTCTGCCTCGGTTTCGGGCAGCTGCTCAAGTAATGGCAGATATATTGAAAAAACCGTCCCTTCTCCTACTTTACTGTCCACCAAGATATCTCCCGCGTGATCCTGAACAATTCCGTAAACAAGAGCAAGACCAAGACCTGTTCCTTTGTCCTTGTCTTTGGTGGTGAAATATGGATCGAAAATTTTATTTTTAATTGACTCTTCAATACCACAGCCATTGTCTGAAATTCTGAGCATCACATATTTACCATCTGAATTGAGTTTTGGAGATAGATCGTTTGTGGTGACGCATAGTTCCTTTAACTGGACATTGATTTTGCCTTTAGACTGATCCACGGCATGGTATGCATTGGTAATCAGGTTGATCACAATTTGGTGAAGTTGTACGGAGTCGGCCATCACCCAGCCGCAATCTTCCTGAATATCCTGATTGATTTGTATGGAAGACGGAATTGTGGACCGGCTTAATTTTAAAGCTTCCTTTAAAATTTGTTGCAGGCGGACAGGGTTTTTTTTCTTCTCGGATCGGCGGCCGAAGGACAGGATTTGCTGGACAAGATCCCGGCCTCTTTTCCCAGCCTCCAGAATCACCTCGACATTTTTGTACTCAAGGCTCTCTTCAGGAAGATCCTCCAAGAGCAGCTCTGACATACCAATGATCGGAAATAGAAGATTATTGAAGTCGTGTGCAATACCTCCGGCCAGATTTCCGATGGATTCCATTTTCTGGGCCTGACGCAGATATTCGTCCGCCTTGTTTTGATTTTCCTGAAGCTTTTTAAGCAGGGTTACATCGGTGGCAATCTGCAAATGAGCAATACGACCGTCGATCCATTTAATGGCCCTGTCATAATGTAGATACCATGCATTTGTTACAGGGTGCTGAAGCTCCCGGACGATCACGCCCTTTAAATTGCCGTCTTTGTCCACCAGCTTTTCATTCGGGCAGTGCTCACACACCTCCTTTGCGTTTTTAAATACCTTGTAACACGTCTCTTCTGAAAAATTTTCTCCGAATTTATCCACCAGATATTTGTTCATGAATAAAACTTCATAGGTCTTTATATCTGTGACGTAGATCGCCGCATCAATGCTGTTGAGCACCGTCAGGAAGGTGTCGTGGGCCTCTCGGTGTTTGTTTTGATCCTCCTGCCGCTTCTTAATAAACTCGATGATAATAACACCGATAATGACAAATAAAAACACAACCATGAGCCGGGAGGCAACCTGATAGGGAGGCAGTTTCAACAAAAAGGTGTCCACGTAGGAACTCGGTTTTCTGAAAATTAAATCTTTTAAATTATATTCAAAAGACATGTATGCCCAGATACTATCGAGTATCCAATAGAAAAAGCAGATGCTTGCGGTGATGAGATATCCTACTCGCCGCTTCAATGCTTATTCCTCATAAACTTCGGCGGCTATTTTTAGCATGCTTTGCGGCATGGGAAAGCCGATGGCTTTTGCGGTGGCCATGTTGATTGCGATTTCCAGAGGATCTTCAAATATCTGGTTTAGATTTCTTGGTTTTGTGCCATTTAATATTTTACCGAATTTATCCGCATTATACCCGCTGAGTCCGGCATAGCCTGAATCACTGGAAATACTCATTAAAATTCCGTCTTTCACCCATTTTGACCCAAGCATTGAAAACGAAGGGATACGGGCGTTCTTAAAAATATCTGCGAGTTCTTTCGTCCTTGTGTCTGCACATACCAGGGCCGTTAAATATACGGCATCGGCTTTTTTCGAGAGTTCATGGAAACAGTTAAAACAGGAACGATCAGATTCCTGTTTGTCCGGTATCGAATCCTGAACATTGCAGGTAATCAACTCAAAGCCCCTTTCTTCGGCAATCTGCCGTGCTTCATTGATGGCAGAATAACTATGGCCGTCTTCGGTGTCTTCAAGGGCAATGCCCAGGGTGTCAAATCCGACGATCCTGTGGAACATCCGCAGCTGTCTTGCATAGCGATTGGGATCAACCCTGGCGGTCACATGATCAAACCCGGAATCTGTGGAACTCTTGATGATGCCGGCCCTTATCGGGTCGGATGTGGATAAAACCATCACCGGAACAGAATGCTCGTTGTTGGCCATATCCAAACCAGCCCACGTGCCCATTGCAAGAACAATATCAATGTCGCCGCGTTTTAGTTTTTTTATTAAATCTCTTCGCATCACAACTCTTTTTTGATCATCCCAGTCTGCCGAATAACAATCTTCCGCTTTAAACGACAAGTAGGGGCTGTCGTGTTTTGTGAGCCAGTCGATATAAGGCTTGGGCATTTCTTGTCGGAAATCGGGGGGATTTTTAGCTGTTATCCAGCCTATTTTGATCAAACCCTGAACAAGGGTTCTCATGGTATCGGTATATTCGGAATAAGGTCCCCCTTCGTAATAGGAGACCCGCCATTTTTTACCGTTGTTCAGCCTTGGTGCATTCTCAGAGCCTGCATAAAGATGCGGGACGAGTAAGATGGAAAGAGAAAATAATAATATTGCACCCCTTTTCACCTTGGTTTTCATTATGTATCCCCTTTTTTTCAACCAAATAATCTTTTGAAACGATGTAAAAAATAGGCACGCTCCAAAGGCGTATGAATCCAGCAGGGTGGCGGATTTCTTTCAGCGCTCTTTTGGTTTCAGTCTAAAGATCAACGATCTTCTTTTTCTGCCGGATTAGAAATATGTTACTTTAACCGGCTTGAAAAAGCAATAATCCATTTTTGTCGGATTCTGGCAATCGCATGAAAAATTATCGACCATGTCAGGTTCCAGGGTCGTATGATAAAATCGGTCGTTATGCCGGGGACCGAATTCACAAAATTGACCGGTGCCCGATTTTGATTCAGATCGGTGGTGATGATTGTTACCAATGACGTGGAACGATCAATTCGTATACATCCACAGCTCCCTCACCCTTCTTGAAGGGATTGGTGGATGCGCCCACCGCTACAATCGCCTTCGGTTTGAACAGGATATCCAGAGAATGTGGCGTCAATGTCATAGACGAACTTTCATCAAGTTTAGATTACATGCCATTTATAATATTCATGGCTTGTCGTAGATTTTTTTTGATTTCATCCAAATCACCTTCATTCAGAGAAAAACAGTTATTGATTGCTTTCATTACAGCTTCAATCTTTTCTAAAGATATAACGAGAAAGCATCCTTGTGATTGAAAAACAGATTTTTCTCCGTCCTGCTCACTTTCCCATTCTATATTCTTTTCTTTCGCTAACTTGTTAACATAAGTATTCACTTCTTCTTCCAACGCTGATGGAATCTGTAAGAAAGCTGACGCATTTTTCGGTCGTGGTTGTTCATTTGCAGCACTCATTTTATTGTCTGCATCAACATACAGTATATTCGGATCGTGTTGAGTCATTATTCCTCCTGAAGTTTTTTAACTACCACATAACAACTTTATTCCCCAGTGACATCAGTATCGTTCATTGTTAAATTCCAGAGCATTTGAGCCTGTGGGGAATACCCCTTTTCCCGGGCCTGGATCTCCAGTCCGATCATACCCATGGCCGCAACATCCATGTTCACCGGATCAATAGCGTGACCCAGGTCTATGGTCAACAGATAGGTGTTGCATAACTTGCAGACGCTCACTCCTTGGGCATCCTTGGCCGGGCTGTCCTGGTCGGAAAAATATTCAAAAAGGTTCTGGTCATTATTCTCGCATCGTGGGCAGGTGTGACGCCTGAACCGCCATTCATGGGCGCACACAGAACACTGCAGCCAGCGCCGTTCGCCCCCTTCACCGATGAGCCCGGCAACAGCCGGGAATGATCCGCACATCGGGCAATGTCCGTGCGGCCACTCATGCTCCTCTATCATAGGGGAGAAGGCCCTGGCCTGAATCTGTTTGAACGGTTCGGCAATCTGGGCCAGGGTAAATCTGAATATGTCAGCCCTGGTACCTGCGCGGGCAGCAAATGCGGTTATGATTCGGGTGTCGTTCTTCACAAACGCCTGGACGCAGTCGTCTGCATCAAAGCTGTTGTCCTCAATGTTGCTGTTAATCGCTTCAATGTCCGGCCGGATGCCTGCAAATGCCTCTGCCATGGGCGGCAGAATCATGTGGGCTGCCTGTTTAAACTCCTTGCGGAAGTCCATAAGACCTGTAATGGCAAACAAATGAACCCCTCTATGAAACCGGATCCAGTCAAATTCGCGCAGACCTGTTTTGTTTATCTCATTTTCAGACAGACGTTCCGTCAATTCTGCTTTTGCCACCAGCACCGGACCAAATGAAGAGACAAGTGAGGATAACCCGGGCTTGCGCATCGCCAGGCTGTCAAGGGCCGTTTGAATACCTTTGGGCGTTTTTTCATGGCAGATACGTTCATTCTGATTCATAATGTTTGGGACCTCCTTTGTTTATTCCTTATTCCGGAGATTGTCGCATCTCTCCGGAAGTTCGCATAGGGTATTATATTGAAGGCGTTATTATATGCCAACCTATATTTCCAAAATTAATGACCGGCATGATCATCACCGCATTGTTACGTTTTTACTTAGGAAACCTTCCTAAGCAAACCGGTCTTTGTCAGCACCTTGGCATAGAGCGTGCTGACCTCTCTGATTTTAAAAAATTTCCCCATGCCTGCCAGAAGGATCAGAAAGAATATGCCGACAATAATACAAATGAATATATGGGTAAAAAAACCAGTGATTGGAATCAGAGGAATAATTCCAACATATATAGCCTTTAAAGCCAGCCAGACCAGGATACTGACCAGTAACATGACACCAAAGGAGATGTAGACATCCGATCGTCCGGCGTTTTTTGTTTTTCTGCTCCACACTTCGAATAAAGCCCCTGTGGTAATGATTACGGACAAAGACAGGCCCAAAGCCACGCCTTTGATCCCCATGGCTGTCATTGCAAAATAGAGCAGCGGCAAGCTTAACGCCACGCATACAGAAGAGAAAATAGCAGGGAACAATGTGTTTTGAACGGCAAAGAACCCCCGGGAAACAATGGTCTGGGCTGAAAATGCAAATGCCCCTGCCATGAAATACGGCAGCACCCCCGATGTCAGGGCCGCATCATGGGCGTCAAAAGCTCCGCGCTGGAATAAAATGGCCACAACTTCTTTATTTAGAATCATAAAGACCACTGAAAAGGGCATCACAATAAAAATATATTTAAGGGTCTGGTTAATAATGGTGTTTAAGCCGGAAAAATCTTTTTTGGCAGCAATTTTTGCCATGAACGGATAGGAGGCCACGCCAACGGCATTGCCGAAAAGCCCCACCAGTATAAACATGATGCGAAGGGCGTAATTCATGGCTGAAATGCTTCCCTCGCTTAAAAACGAGCCAAAGAACTTCATCAGGATTTCCGTGGAAAAAGTCATGGTCAGACCAAGCATCAGGGGTAAAGTTAACAATACATATTTGATCACATCAGGATGCTTGAAATTAAAATTTGGCATATAGATCAGTCCCACCTGTTTCGCCCCAAACAGCTGGAGCAGGAAACTGCCGAAGAACGCACCGGCAAGAACCCCCCAGGCAAAGCTTTCCATCCCCAGAGCCGGATACAAAAGTATGCCGCCCACAATAATGCCCGTATTGTAAATCAATGGCGCTAAGGCCGGGAAAAGAAACTGTTCCTTTGAGTATTGTACGGCATTGAACAGCCCCCCGGCAAAAAAGAAAAACTGGGCCGGGATAATGATCCGGGTCATGCGTACGGCAAGGTCAAAGGCCGGGCCGTTTTTAAGCCCGGGGGCAAGGAGCGCAATCAGCTCCGGAGCAAAAACCATGGAAAGGCAGATAAAAATAAAAAGACCTGCACCAAAGCAGTTCAGAATAACGGAAAAAACCCGGTATCCTTCCTGTTCCTGATTTTGAACAAGATAACGGGTAAAGATGGGGATAAACGTGATGGATAAAAAACCTGAAGCCACCACATGGTTTAAAATTTCAGGAATTACAAACGCCACCTGATACGCGTCAACGTCTGCGCTTGCACCCCCCATCCAGGCAATGGCCGTTTCACGCGCAAGACCGATGATTCTGCTGGCAAATACCGATGCCATCATGATAAACGAGGCAAGACCGATTTTTTTAAATGTGGAGGTTTGTGTCATAGTTTGAAGTCCGATGCAAATTCTATCATAGAAGATACCTAAGTATAAAGATGGTCTGAAAATAGTTTGACCTGAAACACAGCCTGCATATACAATGAATCGTATAAAGATGACAGTAATAAACGTTAGAATACGCCTGGCCTGAAAATATTAAAACGAAAATAATCAAGGAATAATCATGACCTCAAAGCTGGGAATTTTCTCAATCATTGCCGGTGTTGTACTTGGATTGTTTGCCCTGATTTCCAAATTTATGGACGCAGCCGTTTTTCTTTCTACCATGACCATTTCCACCTTTTTTGAAGGAATTACCGATAAAATCCTTGATTGGATTTCCAATGATACGGTTTATAATGCATTATACTCATTTTTTTATGAGATTCATCTTGCAGGGGTTCTGATTGGTTCGGGTGCCATCCTGCTGATTATCGGTTCCTTTATCCGCAAGGATTAACATTTTAGTCTTGTTAAACAGGGCTTGTTCCAGTATTTTAGTTTATTACTTTTTTCAATTATTTTTGTTTGTTCATAAAATTCGGGTTGATAAAAAGCAAATGATGAAAAAAGAGGGACTATATGAAAATTCTCATTGGATATAAAGGCATCAATATCGGTCAGGATCTGCTCAAACTTGGGGCTGAACATGCAAAGGCGTTTAATGCCACGGTACTGGTTGTTACCTCAATGTTGGAAGGGACTGAAAAGGACCAGAAAAAAATACTGGAAGCTGAAAACAACCTGGACCAGGCACAGGTTTTTTTCACGGCGCAGGGAATAGCCTGTGAAAAACATCTTTTGATCCGTGGTATGGAGGCAGGAGAGGATATTGTTGCGTTTGCAAATGAAAAAAGGGTGGATGAAATTATAATTGGCGTGAAAAGCCGTTCAAATATAGGCAAGCTATTGTTTGGTTCCACAGCTCAAACGGTGATATTAGAGGCCGATTGCCCGGTCATCACCGTAAGGTAAGCGTCACTTCATCCTTTGTTTTGGGCAGCATGCGTCGATTGCTGCCCATTATTTTTGTTTCATCAAAATTATATAAGGGCCTCTGTCATGAAACTTAGATATTTTTCCCACTCAGTATTTGATTTTAAATTGGGTTACCTATTGATTTTATTTTATGGAAATACTTAAACAGTTTAAAGCCTTATCTGATCCTACCCGGCTGCGGCTTTTGTTTATCCTTGAGCATTTTGAACTCAACGTGAATGAAATTGTCTCCGTGGTCAACATGGTGCAGTCCGGAGTGTCGCGGCATTTAAAAATTCTGCTTGAAGCAGGGCTTCTGGTCTCACGCAAGGACGGCAGCTTCATTTATTATACGACGAACAAAACCGGATATACCCGGGAACTTGTTGTTCTTGCCTGCAAACAGCTTGAAAACGAACCTGGATTGCAGGAAGATATTGCCCGTACACAGCAATGTATTATTTTGAGAAAAAACAGATCCAGAGGTTTTTTCAGAACCGCTGCCCCGCGGTGGGACCGGTTAAAAAAAAAGGTTCTTGGCGATTTTAATCCAAACCCCCTGCTTGAACGCTATCTTCAGGATGCGTCGGTTATTGCCGATCTTGGTTGCGGAACCGGTGAGATGCTTGCCGGCCTCCTTGGCAGGGGAGGAAAGACCCTTATCGGTGTGGATGCTTCTCCCGAGATGCTTGAACAGGCAAGGCTTCGGCTGCCGGAAAGCCAGAATTTAGAGCTTCGTATAGGGGAGTTGGAACATCTTCCCATGCGTGAACAGGAGGTAGATGCGGCGCTGATGAGCATGGTATTGTACCATGTGTCTGAACCTGAAAAAGCAATTCGCGAGGTGTACCGGGTCCTTAATCCCGGGGGCTTGTTTCTTCTGGTGGATTTTTTAAAACACGACCAGGAGCAGATCAAAGATATCATTGGCGGGGTCTGGCTGGGGTTTACCCAGCAGCAGATTTCAGGGTGGCTTGATAGAACCGGCTTCAATCTTAAGCATACTGAATCTTATCCGGTTGAAAAGACCTTAACTTTAACCTTTTATCTTGCGCAGAAATAATGGAGAAACAATGATTTATCCTGTTATCTTGGCCGGCGGTTCCGGAACCAGGCTGTGGCCCATGTCTAGGTCTTTGTACCCCAAACAGCTCATTAGTCTGTACAATCCGCATACCATGCTTCAGAATACCCTTTTGCGATTATCAGGCCTTAGAGATCTTGGCGATCCAGTGATTATATGTAATGAAGACCACAGATTTATGACCGCAGAGCAGATCCGCCGGATTGATGTCAATGATTTTAAGATTATTCTTGAACCGGCTGCCAGAAATACTGCCCCGGCCATTGCCCTGGCCGCCTTGATCCTTGATGATAATTTTAAGTCTGAATATCCGGATGAGCCGGTTATGCTGGTTCTGCCTGCAGATCATGAAATTAAAAATATTGAAATCTTTCATGAAATCATTCAATCGGGTGCGCAACTGGCCCGGCAGGGTAAACTGGTTACCTTTGGCATAGTTCCCTCATCGCCTGAAACAGGCTATGGGTATATCAAGAAAGGAAACAGGCTTGACATTTCAGATCCGGCCTTCATGATTGACCGGTTTGTGGAAAAACCGGATTATGATACAGCGGTCTCCTATCTTGAATCAGGCGATTTCTGCTGGAATTCAGGCATGTTCATGTTCAAGACATCTGCCGTTATTTCCGAACTTGGGGTTTTTGCGCCGGATATGCTTAAAAAATGCCGTAAAGCCATTGAAAACGGAAACATGGACTTGGATTTTTTCAGGGTGGACAAAACGGCATTTGAATCTATTACAGACGATTCCATTGACTACGCAGTTATGGAAAAAACAGCAAACGGCGTTGTCCTTGCCCTTGATGCCGGGTGGAATGACCTTGGATCCTTTGACGCATTGTGGCAGACCGGTGACAAAGATGAGCGCAATAATGTGACCAGCGGAGATGTGCTGGTACATAATGTCACGGATACGTACATCCATTCTGACAACCGTCTTGTGGCAGCCGTAGGCCTTGAAAAATTTGTGATTGTGGACACCAAGGACGCGCTTCTGGTGGCCCCTCGGGATCAGGTTCAGGATGTAAAAGAAATCGTTACCCAGTTAAAAGCGCAAAACAGAGTGGAAGCGGTTTCCCATGCTAAAGTCTACCGGCCCTGGGGTGATTATGAAACCATTGATATGGCGGACAGATACCAGGTAAAACGCATAACCGTAAAGCCCGGTGCAAAACTGTCGTTGCAGAAACACTATCATCGGGCTGAACACTGGACCGTTGTATCTGGGACGGCGATTGTCACCAAAGATACCGAAGAGATCCTTTTAAAGGAAGACCAATCTGTCTACATTCCCCTTGGCACCATGCACCGGCTTGAAAATCCGGGCAAAATTTCTCTGGAATTGATAGAGGTGCAGTCGGGTCCATACCTGGGGGAAGATGATATTGTCAGGTATGATGATGTATACGGGCGTGAAAAAACACCGAATGATAAATAAATTATTGCAAATCAAATAAAAATATTTAAAATTAACGGCTTGTTTGTAATATTAAGTTTGTTTGTAATATTAAGATTGATAATAAGGACATAACATGCTGGAGATCAGCATGGAGAGGAGTTGATGAACGACCAGATTGCGGAAAATATGAAAGGAAAATTCATCATGGCCATTCCCGGCCTTCCGGATCCCAATTTTGCACAGACGGTCACCTGTATTTGTGAGCACAATGAATCCGGCGCCCTTGGCTTTATTCTCAATAAAGTTCACCCGTTACTTACCGGCCGGGAGCTTTTTGAGGATTTAGGCATTCCCTGCAATGAGAGTATTGATAAAATAGATATTTTTCTTGGGGGACCCGTCCAGCCTTCGGGCGTATTTGTACTTCATTGCGGACCGTTTGAGTGGAGTGAAACCCTTAAAATTACAGACTGGCTGGCTTTGAGCAATTCCCGGGACATTCTGGAAGCCATTGCCATGGGGCAGGGACCTGACACCTTTATCATACTTCTGGGCTGCGCCGGGTGGGGCCCCATGCAGTTAGACAATGAACTTGCCGATTCAGCCTGGCTCACCTGTGATATGTCCAGGGAAATCATGTTTGATACCAAACCGGATCTGAAATATGAAAAAGCCATGATGCTGATCTGATTTGCCGGCCAATGACTTTACACCCCCAAGAATCCATAGCAAATTTAGTTTCTGATACCCTCTCGGTGATCGACAGTCTGGCTGCCGTTTCAAACAATTGCGACAAAAGCCTTGTTGAGAGCAGACAACTTTGCAGTAAAATTCCTTCATACATCAGTGAAGATATTTTGCGTGTGGCCGTGGTCGGGGTGATCAAATCAGGCAAAAGCACCTTTATCAACGCGATGTCGGGCAGAGAATTGGTTCAGCGCGGGGCAGGGGTGGTCACATCCATTACTACCCGTATCAGGAAGGGCAAAAAAAACAGGGCAATTATTCATCTTAAATCATGGGATGACATCAATAGTGAAATTGAAAGCTGTCTGGAAATGTTTCCCGACAAGGACGACTCCCCGCCTTTTGATATCAGGCGGACCCAAGATCGGCAGCAGTTGCGCCGTATTTTTGACACCATTGTATCTGCATTCCCGATTACACCCCAAGGAGTTCGTCCTGAAGCATTGCTAATCCGCAATGCGCTTGACGGATATAAACATTGCCTGGACGTCATAGGCTCTGATGAACAGATTCTCAGTTTTGACGCCAAATCTTTTGACGGTCACAAACCCTTTACGGCGGACCCGGCCAAGGCTTTTTATGTTAAAGACGTGTGTCTGGAAGTGTATGGGAAAACCATTCATCCGAACGTTGAAATTGCCGATTGCCAGGGTGCCGATTCCACTGACCCTGCCGTCCTCGAAAATATATTTTCCTATCTTGAGGCTGCCAATCTGATTGTTTACTGCATCTCGTCACGTACCGGGCTTCGTCAGTCTGACATGTTATTTTTAAAACGGATAAAACGTCTTGGGCTGATGGAAAACATTCTTTTCATTTTCAACTGTGATTTAAGTGAACATGAGAATTTAAGCAATCTGAAAACAACACTGGATAAAACAATCCAGGAACTTAGGCTTTTGGTTCCGGATGTCAGGATTTTTTCTTTTTCAGCCTTGTATACGCTTTTTGATGCCCTTGGCAACAGACTTTCATCCAAAAACAAGAAGCGCCTTGGACTCTGGCAGGAGGACAAGGAAATGATCGCTTTTTGTACCAAAGAGTATACCCGGTTTCTTGCCGGATTTAATCTGCTGTTTGAAGCCTCCCGGTTCAATCTGTTCTATGCCAATCACATCGAGCGACTTAAAATTGTAACCCATATTCTTGACGAAAAAATAAAAATTCTTTTTGATCTCTTTTCTGCCGGGCTTTTAGATCAGGAAAAAGCCAGAAAGCGTCTTGCCGATCTTGAAGGCAATGCCAGGCGTTTAAGGGTTATTGTGGATAACTCCGTTATGGGCGCGGTATCAGCGCTTCGCAGGGAAATTGAATCGAACTTAAAAAATGCATTCCTCAAAGACAGTGAAAATATCAATAAACTTGTAACAGAATTTATCCGGCAGGCCCAAATTGATCCCCAGTCCTACAGGACAGCGTTGAAGGAAACCGGTTTTAAACAGATTCTGTACATGATGTTCCAGGACTTCAAGCGTGAGCTTGACCTTTTTATCCTTGAACAGGTAACCCCGGAACTTAAACAATTGGTGCGTATTCAGGAGGAACGTATAGAGTCCTATTTTAAATCTTTTCTGGATTCCTACCGCATTGACTATGTCACCGGTGCCCCGGTGGATCGGGAGAACGGCGGCATTTCCCTTGAGATGATTAAAGAAGATGAAGAATATTCCAAGCCGGCTGACCTTGAGAACATAAAAAAGATTTTAGGGCTGCATTTGCCGGACCATATTTTTTCGCCTGAATATACCAGGGCGGTACAGGCCAATGTCGTGACCGATTTCAGTCTTCATTCATTGGTTTTATTTGTATCCGCCGTACTGGACAAACATGTTCGATTCTCCTTTACACCCGGCCTTGACAAGGCTGCCGGCAAAATTAAGAAAAAAACGCTTACCATCATGCAGCGGCAGATAAAAGCCTACCACCTCAGCTTGAAACACGATTATTTTTTCCCATTAATAGACGCAGTAACACGGGATTTTAAAGACAAAATTATTCACCGTTTTACCATGTATGAAACCTTGAATAAGGATATGGATTCAATTTTCTGCCTTAAACAGGAGGAAAAAAACCAGCATCTTGCCATGATAAAAAAAGCGAAAAACGATATTGCCCGGATACGTGCGCTTCTTGATGAATTCAGCATGGATTTCGGGGCGGGCTCGTTTGAGTGTGCCGTAGAAACCTCTCTTTAGCAGGTACGGATTCCAATCTATAATTCCTTTTATTCCGATAGCTTTTATTGGTATGATAAGACATTAATAATTTACGAAAAGCATGCAACATAAGGATGCCATGGGCCTTTTAAATAAAATTGTGTCAGGCGGACAGACAGGGGCGGACCGTGCGGCTTTGGATGTCGCCATAAAATTCAATATTCCCCATGGCGGATGGATTACCAAAGGCCGGAGAACGGAATCCGGACCCTTGCCCGATTTTTACAATCTAAAAGAGATGGCGACCAGGGATTACCCTGCCAGAACCCGACAAAATATTCTTGATTCCGATGGCACGGTTATCATTGCCAGGGGGGGCTCTTTAACCGGCGGTTCAGCCCTGACTTATGCGTTGGCACAGAAAACATGCAAATGGGTCTGCAGAATAAATCTGCTGGAACAGGACATTTTTGAGGCGGCATTGATTCTTTACGATTTTATTATAGACCAAGGCATCCGGGTACTTAATGTCGCAGGTCCAAGGGCCGCGCATGACCCTGATATTTATTACGATGTTAAAGTTATTCTGACAGCGGTACTGTATCTGGATTTCCTTGAGACTGAAGAAGACTCATGGCCGGTGGACCAAATGATTGATGCACGTTTTGATTTTCCGACATCTTTCGATAGTATAAAACAGGCCACACATGCCCTTGAACAAAGCTTGACGCTTAGGGGCAAGACCCTGATCGCCAGGAGCCAAGCACATCAGATGGCCGGTATTTACTTTGCCCTTCTTGAATATGTGCAGTTGTCCCTTGATCTGGATGAAAAAAATTCAGGTCTGTTCAAGCATCTTTCCAAAGGAAGAGATCTTAAAGAATACACGCCTGAAGACGCGGTGATGGATCTTTTAAAAAAACTTAAAACCAGATTGTCCAAAAATTTTCAGCTCAGGGTGGTGCCTTCATGATCCCGTTAAGAGACGAACAGGAAACAGCATCCTGTGCAGTGGCGACCTGTAGCATTATTTTCATTACCAGTCTGGTTTTTGTCTGGCAGATGATTACAGGAATTAATGATCAGGCGGTTGCCTATACATTCGGTTTTGTCCCTGCAAAATACACCATGGCACAGATGGCAGCTTATTTTTCCCTACTGAACAAACTGTCATCACCTTTTACCTATATGTTTCTGCACGGCGGTTTCTGGCATTTTATCGGGAATATGTGGTTTCTGTATATTTTTGGTGACAACATTGAGCAGGAGATAGGTCCGTTTCGGTTTATTGCCTTTTATCTGGTTTGCGGACTGCTTGCCGCGTTTTTCCATTTTTTGCTCAACCATTCATCTGCTGTGCCGACCATTGGTGCAAGCGGTTCCATTGCAGGGGTTATGGGGGCATATTTCCTTCTTCATCCGGGAAATAAAATCCTTACCCTGATCCCTGTGTTTATTTTCCCTTTGTTCGTCAGGATACCTGCATTTGTTTTTTTGGGGATCTGGTTTTTTATTCAATTCATTAACGCCACAGGGCAGGGTGCCGGTGCCGGCGTTGCCTGGTGGGCCCACATCGGCGGTTTTCTTTCGGGTATGGCCCTTATTACTCTGAACACCAAACTGCCCAAGATCGGATTCAGCAAAAGTGTTGACAGATTCACCCGAAAAAAACGCAGCCCAAGGCTTCATGTTGTCACCCCTGCTGCAGACCCGTCAGGCGGAACAGATCTTTACGGTACCATTGCACTGACCTCCCTTGAAGCGCTCACAGGGACTAAAAAGCTTGTCACCATCCCCTGGGGTTTTAAAAAATCCGTTTACCGGGTGGTGGTGCCTGCAGGTGTCAGGCGCGGATCATTGTTGCGGCTTAAGGGGATGGGCAAATCCATACCAGGTATGCCCCCGGGAGATCTTTTGCTGCGTGTAGACATTAAAAATGCCATTTAAAAGGACTTTAAAACTTTTATTGCCGGCATGCCTGCTTCTTGTGTTGTGTGTCCAGTCTATTATTATTTTTTTGCCAACTATTTCAAAGCATATTATCCATTCAGTCCTTGGCCCTTTTCCGGGGAACCAGCCCCTTGATTTCACAATATCCCGCTTGGGGGTCAATGATACCCAGATCAGTGATATCGCTTTTGGTGAGGATTTGCACATAGATACGATAGGGTTTTCCTACCATATTGATACAAAAAATATTATCCGTGTTAAAAAAATCGTTATATCGGGGCTTAATGTGACGCTTCATCTGGATGAAAAAAATAGAATCCGGGTCAACGGATTTTCATTTCCCCGGGATAAGGATGTGGATCATACAGACCACCCTGTTTTTGATATCAGCGCATTTGAATCATATTTTTCATATCTGCCGGAAGACATTGTTTTAAAAAACAGTACCCTCATTATTAAGGCTCGAAAAGATCGGGTTTGCATCCCAGTGGAGGCAGATATCCAACTGGACCGCAAGACGCTTCTTGGGGAGATGAAAATGTCCATCCTTCCCATGAATCAAAAGATCACGCTTTGGGCCACAGCTAATTTTTTACAAGGTCCCGTGCAAATGAAAATTTTTGCAGAACATCTTTATCCTGAGATGCTTTTGGTGATGATCCCGGATGGGGAGCGGATCTTGAGCAAATTTCACGGGCCTGTGGAGTTCTCAATTGAAACAAAAGATTTTTCAAACTTTCATTTTGAACTCAATAACCTTGGGCTTGAAGCGGCGCCTCGTTTAAACTTTAATTTTCCTAAAATTTCAGGTGTTTTGTCTCATGATAAAACAGTAATGGCTCTCAAGGCAGACGGGCCCGTGCAGATCATAAGTCCTGGAATTGATTTGGGTCCGTTCAGATTTGAAATTTTCTCCCAAATGGCATCCGGTACAATTGATCAATTCTCTTTGACGCTTCAAAATGAAGTCACCAAGACCTGGGACCTTACACCTAAATCTATGGCATTGTCTTTGTATCCGATCGATTTTCCCGATCAAGTTCAATTTTTTGATCCCCACTTCAGGCTCTTTGTTTCAGGCGATTTTGAACACCAGGCCGGTCAGTTGACTTTTACCGGAACAGGCATTAAGTCATTTAGAAAGAATAAAGCCAAACACAAGGATGTTCTCAATATTTCCGGGGTACAGGTAAAAACCGAATTTGATGGTAATTTCTGGCGACCTGACTCTTTAAAGCATGTAACGCTTGATGCCCTGATTGACAAAATAGACTTTCGACAAAATAACAAAGATAAAGGCATCCGGGCCCAAGGTGTTTATTTTGAACTGCCCATGACCTATCCTTTTAGAAATATAAAAACTTTTGGTCGGGCAGGGGCAAAAAAAATTGTCCTGCATGATAAAATCGCCCCTGTTGTTTCTGCAAAGGTCGTCCAGGCCTCAGATTTTGGCATGGATATTATAGGAAAGGTGACCCGTCTGGGATTTTCGGGCCTGAGCATTGATTTCTCCGCCAGAGCCGGTCTTGATTCTGCTATGAGTCCTTTTGTCAAATGTCAAATTGCCACCGATCAATTCTCCGTTACCCAAAATACACTGATTCCCTTTATTCCCGGTATATCTCAGATGGGTGATCTTAAGTTTGACATATCTGCCAAGGCAGATTTTTCCTATATAAATCAAAACATTAATTCATCTGCCGATATCCAGGTCTCCAACGGCACATTAAACTTTCGTGAACCCGGTTTTTCGGTCTCCGGGATATCTGCTGACATGCATTTTAATGACCTTATGGTCCCTGAAACCCTTCCAGGCCAGTATATAAATATTGACGTATTTAATGCCGGCCGCTTTAACGGTAACAATGGAAAAATAAGATTCAGCCTTGAAGATGGAAAATCCATTAATATTGAAAATTTTAAATTTAACTGGTGCAATGGGATTGTCTCAACAGAAGCGTTCAGACTGCCGTCAGAGGATAACGCCATCCATTTAACCTTATATTGTGACCGGCTTGAGATGGAAGACCTATTTCATCAGCTTGGCGCCTTTGATTTAGAAGGGGGTGGTACCTTAAGCGGGCGTATTCCGGTGGTTATGAAAAAAACTGAAATCGGTTTTGATAACGCCTTTCTTTTTTCTACACCCGGGGAGGGAGGCCGGATTTTTATCAGAAATCTTGACAGGATGCTTGCCGGAATTCCAAAGAATACGCCTGAATTCTCTCAACTTGATCTTGCAGGGGAAGCGTTAAAAAATTTTGAGTACAAGTGGGTGACGCTTAAACTGAATACCCATGAGGATACACTTGCCGTAAACATGCAGCTTGATGGAAAGCCTCTATCTGTTTTACCCTTTGAATATGATCGAAACCTGAATTCCTTTGTTCGCCGTAATGGACAAAGCCCTGGATCAAATTTCCAGGGAATAAAACTCGATGTTAATTTAAGCCTGCCATTTAATCAGGTTATTCAATTTGGCAGTAACTTGAAGCGCATTATGAACCCTTAAAAAGTGAGGTTGTCATGCTAAAACGATGTGGGTTGCTGGTTGTCAGTATTATTTTTCCGGCATTGGTCGGCTGCAGCACCAGTCACGAGATTGAAGTCAAACCGGTTGAAATTAAACCCATCCATATTACGATTGATGTAAATGTCAAGGTTGACAAGGCCTTGGATGATTTCTTCGGTGATATTGATGCGGCCCAGGAAAAGCTTGAAAATAATCAGCCTAAAACAGGAGGAACTGAATAATGAAATCCATTAAATTTTTGCTTGCCATGACCATTGCCCTGTCTTTTGTCTTCGGCACTATGGCTTTTGCCGATAGTATCAAAGAACGCATGACACAACGGCTCCCACAGATTGTCGATTTAAAAAATAGAGGTATTGTTGGCGAAACAAATACCGGTTATCTTGAATTTGTCACCGCCCAAAAAGAAAAACAAGACGTGGTGGCAGCCGAAAACCAGGATCGCAAAACCATTTACACCCAGATTGCAAAACAGAAGAATGTCTCCATCCAGCTTGTTCAGAAAAGAAGGGCAGCCACCCTGTTTTCGAACGGTACAGAAGGCCACTATTACCAGAACGAGGCTGGTGCCTGGATTAGGAAATAATAAAGAACAGGTCACTTTTCCGGATATGATTCCGGAAAAGTGACATTTATTAATTTGAAATGAGACGGTAGACAGGTTGATCAGCGTCCGCTGCTACCATCCATCAGAGCCGTTAATTCCTTTTGAATGCAAAAGTAAATATCATCGTCGCTGCCGTATATATCAATGACATCTTTATGGTTGATCAAGTTTTCAACCACAAATGCAGTCAAATAAAGGCTGGCAATATTGGGGTTTGAAACCAGGGATCTGAATGGGGCCACCGCATAGTCAATATCAAAATCCTCGGCCCGGCACAGGTTGTCCAAGCAACGCACAATCTGGTTTTCCACACTGGATTTGCTTACGGTTTCAATGAGCCCGGTTTCAATAAGTTTCATGGAAACTTTATTGCTGAATGAATCAATGTTATCCCGGATAGCGCTGATGGTTTTAATTCTTTCCCGCTCCTTTGAAGATTCAATTTTGGAAAGAAGCTTGGATTCCCTATTCCCGGTGTAAAACATTTTTGCCATTGAACTATCCTTAAAATAAATAAGCCATTATTATGAAATAAATATTATATGATAACTTCGGTGTTATTATCAAGCAAAATTCAGGCTATAGCAGGAAAACATATAAAAATAAGTCTGTTTATGAATATGGTTTCTCGTCGAATTTTTCATGCAGGATAGAGGCCTTTACCTTTTTAATGCTGTTAAGATACGTCCGGTATAAGCTCAGATAAAAGGTGAGAGGCCGGGAAAAATTTTTGCCTAGAATTCCGTCCACAAACAATCTGCTGATATGATGCTCATGACGCAGCATGTTCTGGGCCTGGAAAAATATTGCCTTTTCTTCCGGCGTCATGTCTGAAACCACACGTATTAATGAGGATTGGGCCCTGGGCAGGTACATCCAGAAATAAAACAGATCCAGGGCATTAATGATGATCAGTGTTGCCAGATCCCGGACTTCCGAGTTCTTGTTATCCAAAAGTATGCTTGAGTTTTCTAAAATATTCAATTCTTCCGTTTCCGGAAACAGCATGATGAGTTGGGAGTAAATATCAAAAAGTTCAGAAATTTTTTTCCGGATATTTTGTTTCCTAAGTCGTGTGTAGACAGAGCGGTCTGCCGCAGCTTCAATAAATCCGGCCACAACATCAGATGCTCCTTTTGAAATGATAGCCGCCCATTTTTGAAGAATCCCGTTAACATTTGGAATATTGAAAGACCCTAAAATAGTTCCTGTTAGTGTACTGAGTACGACGGCAACCGGAATGGAAAGGATGCTCCTGAAAAAATTGCCGGTCACGGCTCCTTTGGGCAGTCCCCTGAAAAAATTATGGCTGGAAAGATATATACCGTTGGCAAGACCCATGACGCTATAAAGCATCACAGGGCCGCTATTTATCGTAATGCCCAATGTTTTGTCCAAAAGAAGTGTTTTAACAAGATAATCCAGAAGAGGGACTGAGAACCCTGTAAATAGAAGGGAATCCGCAAGCCTGTCCCAACTGACGTAGTCATTCCATTTTAAACGTGATGCCCTTCTAATACCACCTCCGCCGAGTACCGACTGTATCACATTTCTTATGCCCGTTATTCCGAACCACATCAAGGCACCAAAATAGGCCAGAAGCCACCACTCTTTGGTCAGCATGAAACAAAGCTGGGCCGGAATAAATCCTACAATGACCTTGAAAAAATTTTTAAGCGGGGTGTTAAGGTATTTAAAAGATTTTTTTGATTTTGATTTTGATTTTTCATCGGATGTTGCAACAAGATTGTTTTTTTGTCCCATCAAAGCTGATCGTCCAAGGGTCACCAGATTACCTTTGGAACCGGGGTCAAGCAGGTAAAATTCCGGTATCCACGACCTTTTCATCGTGGAAAATAGCCTGTGTATACCAGGTATCCAGGCAATAGTATCGGAAAGAGATTCAGGATGGGATGTGGTGGTACACAGGTTGGTTTTGACATTAACAGGAAGGCGCAGTCTGCTGCCGTTTTCTTTTCTGATTTTTTTCCGAACCCTGAAGGGCAGGGTATCAAGAACCGCAAACCCCATGCCGTAATGCCCCGGCTTACCTGTAGAGTCGGACCCGATTCTTAACTTTATGGGACGGGCATCAAACATATGCTTGAATTCGTTAATGTCGTTGAGGATCATAGACAGGTTGTTCAGCCGGTCTTGCTTCTGATGGAGATCATGTTTTTGGACATCTGCAATAATTTTTGAAATAATGCGCTTTAACTTTAATATACTCCCCTGATTGACCGCTTCTTTCAGTTCATTGACGCGCAGCATGACTTCATTGTCCAGGGGATTGTATTTTTTTAGATTGATAATTTCAATTCTATTGATCCTGCCGTAGCTTTCATATAAAAGTTCAAGCACATCTTCAGGCCCAAGCCTGTCAAGATTGAGGGTAATTCGGAAATCGTCAAGAAGTTCTTCAACTTGGTCCAAAAGTGTGCAAAAGCTTACACAAAGCCTTGGGGGGGAAGAATCTCCTTTTTCTTTAACATAATCGTAAAGCCCGCTGAAAAAGTTTGCGCCATCAAGGTATTGTTCAAGAATGTCACTGACCATGAAATCATTGATTGTTTTGGACAGACGGTCAAGGTGCGTTTCGGCCTCCGGAGTGGTTTCTCTCTCTTTTAATCGGGAAATCTCTATTTGAATGGCCTTAATGACTTTTGAGTGGATGAATTCGCCAAGGTATTGAAAGCTTGGCTGACCAGGTCCGACAAAATCGAGAAATTCTTCAGCCACAACAGGCGTCATGGTGATATCAAGATCCCGGCACAATTCCATACGTCCTGACGCATTGAATTCGTCCAGCAAGCGATAGAGATATTTTTCCTGGAACTTTTCAAGGGCTTTCCCTTGTTCCATGAACTGAATCACTGATGGTCGGGCAAGAAAGCTCAAAAAGGATTCAAGGTTAGGCAGCCCCCGGGAGACCCAGATAAGAGAGATATATCTGTCCCGGTGAAGGGGCCAGAATTCAATACCGATTCTCAGATCAATTTCCATGATCCTGGCCGCTTCAATCAGCTCCAATGCGCATTTGGGTTCAATATAGTGATAGTATATCACACGCAGACTTCGAATGCCTTTGATCCAGGCATCCATGATCAGGTGTGTGGCACTTTTTCTGCCCGATGTGTTTGCATCATGGACATGGTCATCAAAGGTGATCTGATTCCACTCTTCGGGCATTTCAAGCAGATGGTAGTGGTCAAGCAGATGTCGGATAGCCCTGGGTTTGCCAAATGCGGCAATTCTGAAATCGTGGGCCAGTTTAAGCTGATGTTCAGGTTCTCCCTTTGCCCGAACCAGGTCTTTCATAATCTGCAGCAATACCCTGGACGTATTTTTGGGCATGGGACCGCCAACGGTGTCCACAAGATCGTCCTTAAGGCCTGCCAAGGCTTTAAGGCGTCGTGTGATATCACCGCTTTCAATGGATTCCATGAGGTTGACAATGGAATACGCAGCGCGAAGGCCTCTGGATTCTGCAAGTTCTTTTATCCCTAAAGGGTGAAAATAAGGATATAGCAGTTTGCTTGTGTACCCGAGCGTTTTGGGTTCGTTATACACCGAGGTTACAATCTCAATGAGTTTGTAATCCCGCCGGTCAAAAAAGATAGAATTAATGGCCTTCCACATCAAAAAATCCGCCTTAATGTAAATTTACCAGTGCCCTTGCCTCTGAAAGAAAATCCATACCGGCCATGGCAGGCTGGAGCCCAAATGTACGCCCGGACACAAATGGGCATAAAACTCAACACATTTTTGAAAAAATATTTGTTTTCAAGTTACAATCCCGGCATAAAAACTCCTTTGTTCGCTTCCATCGGCTTTTTAACGTGACAGCAAATTCCATAAAACATACAGAATGATGACGTGTCAAGGAAGAACTATGGATTTAGACTTGCAAATCTATGCGCAATAATATATTTTTCACATCATTAAATGCCTGGGTGGCGGAACTGGTAGACGCAAGGGACTTAAAATCCCTCGGTGCTTAGCACTGTACGAGTTCAATTCTCGTCCCAGGTACCAATAATATCAAGGCTTTCAGCGTTTCAGTTGCGAGCCTTTTTATTTTGGATGCGGTCACTGTGCCTGAAATTGTGCCCAACTGATTTTTCAGGTAATCATCGTGATTTTAAGGAAAGATAAAAATCGAAGAGGTATGGGACATCATGAGGAACAAAGGAAAGTTCGATATGTTTCGTTTTCTCCGCAACCTCAAGGCACTTCCCTCAGAACCAAAAGAATAATTCAGCGAACAAGGCAATGCATCGGGCCATGGTCAGCGCAGATGATTAGGTCGATTCGGTGCTTTTAATCAAATTCCCCTTTAAAACCTAACTAAAGCTCACCCCAGCGCCCTAACCAAAGGATCATCACTTCTCAAAACAGTGCAAGATTCAGTTTCCTGGTCAAAAACAATAACGGCCTTGCCGGATCTAATCTGGGCCATCACCTGGGCAATCTTTGTTTCCAGGGGAATCTCTACTTCACCATAGTCCGTGCCGTCTCGGGTGACAAATCCTTCAATAACACCCTGGAGAGCTTCCGGGCTCAATTGATCATAAGGGATTTTAACAGCTTTCACTTTTCAGGTTTCCAGTCATTCAGCGTTATATTTGCTCACACAGGTCGCATAAATGGCATTAGGCACTCCGTCCTTGTTCACTGTGGATAATATAACAGGGCCTTTGTGGCTCTCCCAGTCTTTACTGGTTTCTTGAGGTAATGCAGGCATATTTTATCTGCTTTGATTTAAGTTTTTTGCCTAATCCGGGAACCTGTTCACATGAACAGAACCCATGAACAGAACCCAAGTTAGCATATATCGTGCCTGCCGTCCCCCAGGTTACTCTTTTTGTAGAGCCTGGAATCAAAAACACCCTGACAAAAATTTAAAAATAGGCATCGGAAAAATATATTAAATTAAGTCAGTGAATTTGGGGATTGACAAGCAGACACAATTCCATTAAAAAAAGGGCTCTACGCCGGAGTGGTGGAATTGGTAGACGCAGAGGACTCAAAATCCTCCGGCCTTCGGGCCTTGTCGGTTCAAGTCCGACCTCCGGTACCAGCTTCCAGGAAGGGTTTTGGCTATTTTAGATAAAAAGTCAAAACCCTTCTTTTTTTGCTTTAGGTAACACTTTCCTTTTTAAATAATGCATCTCTCCGGCGGTTTCGTTCATTCAGGCTTTCATAGTGTCGAGGCATAATATCTTCTGTTTTTTGATGATAGAGTATGTTCATGGTAGCCATGAACATACTCTATCATCTGGGACTTTGATACTAAAAATTAAAATGATCTCCTTATTTTGTGCTCATTCCTTAATACCTGTGGATATAAAATCTTCCTTTTTTGGATTCTTTATATGAAGTACCTTTGCAATCTCGGACCTGTACTGATATAATTTGGACCCATGAATATCGAACTTTCTGACAATTTTTATTTTTCAAAGGGTTCTGCCCTGGTACCGGTTATTGTCCTGCTGTTGGTTATAATACTGTTGACAATGCCCTCGTGTCAGGTTGGACAAGCCTCCTATCCTGATCCAGACCTTGTCCGTTTCCAGAGCCGCATTATAGATTACGGTTCACGGATCAATCCGAGATTTAAAAAAAAGGTACGCACCAGGACCCGGCTGATCATCGTGCATACTTCCGAGCTGGAACTGGAAAGTACTTTAAGAGTGGTTTCCAGAGGCAAGCGGCTTGAAAACGGCCGGACCACACCCGGCGGGCATGCCAATTATGTTATTGCCAGGAACGGGACGGTTTACCGGATTCTGGATAAAAAATACCGGGCTGACCATGCCGGCCTGTCCATGTGGGACGGGAGGTCTGATGTCAGCGATATCTCCGTGGGCATCGAATTTGTCGGCTACCACGATGCCCCCTTGACCACCAGTCAATACACGTCTGCGGAGATGCTTCTGTTGATGCTTAAACGGGCCTATGGACTTCAGGATAAAGACATTCTGACCCACAGTCAGATTGCATACGGCAAACCCAATCCATGGTTTTCCAACAATCACAGAGGGCGTAAACGATGTGCGAAAAATTTTGACAGAACCCGGGCAGGACTCGGGCCAACCTGGCCTTTTGATCCTGATGTCAGGGCTGGTCGTCTTACACCGGATCCCATGCTGGCCCAGGTGTTTTATCCGGATTCCAATGCTGTTGCTCATAAAGGCAATACGGCGTTTCAAGTCTTGAAATCCGATGTTATTTCTAAACGAAATCCTGCCTGGGCCATTGCCGGTGACGATTATAATGCCTCCAGCACGGTCTATGTGCTGCCTGGCGGAAACACCCTGGCGGGTGACAGGGTCGCCTCAAGTTTGGGCTGGGACCGTTTGCCCGTGGGCACAAAGGTATTGCTCAACCAGCAGACGGCACAAGTTCGGCAAGAGGCTAAAGACATCATAAAAATCATTTCCGGACGGATGACCGCCAGGTGCCATGCTGGAGAGGCTTACCATGCTGCCTCCACCATTTATTTTCTTCCCTCGGATCGGATTTTGAGGGGATGTGCAATTTCGGACTGGGATGACCTGCCGTCAGGTACCCGTCTGGTGGTGGGGTATAAAGGCCCTTTTATCATAACAAAAGATAAAACGGCTTATGGGATAGCCGGTGCAAAGTTTAAAGATCCCGGAACCGTTTACCATATTCCGGGCCGGGGTCCAGTCCAGGGCAACAGGATTCCGGATTTCAAGGATTTGCCTAAAGGAACAGGTGTTTACCTCCCAACCTCGGGTTAATGGCAGGAAACCGGCAATAGCTTTTTTTTTCCGATTCCTTATCCTCCCTTACACATAATTGATATGGGAAAACTTAAATCCCGCTACGGCAGGTATTTATGTCAAAGCGAAAACGGAAATATTTCAACTGCCTGGAATCCCCGCCTATGTTATGATATAAAATATACGGCTGTGCTCGGTATGTTTTAATGAAAGATTAGCGGCTACGGGTTGGATTTTTAACGGATTTGATGTGGGCTGACCGATTATGACCGTGTCGGCCGTTGTTCATAAGTACTTATTCCAGGAAAGTATTATTTAGCGTGGAAAATAAGAATTATAGCTTAGATAACAATCTTTTGTGTTTGAGAACCGAATGCGGAGAGTATCAATTTAAGATTGGTGGGGAGATTGGGCAGGGTGATGCCGAACGTATTGCAACGGTGATGATCGCTGAAATGGAAAAAGCGGACAAGACCTTTGACGGACAGAATAAGCCCAATGCATATGTCAAACTGCTGCTGGCCAATCTGAACCTGGCAGACCGGTATGTCAGGCTTCGAAACAGATATGATGAACTGCTTAAAGCCCATGAGCCTCTCAAAATACCTCCCGGTGATCCTGTTGTCGATCTGCCTGCTTCTTTAGAGTCAATACCCTTAAAAACGGATGAAGAAAAGCCGACTGCCTGTCAAGATGATGATATTTCGGGTTTGACCCTTGAGTTCGAAGCCTGCGCCTCCCCTTTACCCATTCCTGAAATAAGGGATACCCCGCGGCCGGAGCCTGACCTGAAGGAACCCGAAAAAAACACCGTGCAGACACCAGCCTCCCCCGGGTTTTTGGTGACACAGGTCCTTGATACCCTGAAAAAAGCCAGAGAGGGCCAGTCAAAACCCGTGGAGACACCGGAAAACGAGGTAAAAATTACGAATCCTGTCCGGCCGGATTCAGCCAAGCCCGCAGACAAGCCTTTCTCCCGGGAAAATGTTCAGAACAGTGGTGATGGCGCGTACCGACTGCCTTCCCTGGATTTTCTTNNTTTCTTGAAAAGGGCGGCGAGGAGACCGTGGTGGACCATGAGGCCATCAGACGGGATGCTGAATTGCTGGAGCAAAAATTGGGATACTTCGGCATCAAGGGCGAAATCATGGAAGTACTGCCGGGTCCTGTAATCACCACCTTTGAGTACAAGCCCGCCCCTGGTATCAAGATCAGCAAGATCGTGAGCCTGGCCGATGATCTGGCCCTGGCCTTAAGCGCCTTGAGTATCCGTATTGTGGCCCCTATTCCGGGCAAGGATGTCATTGGTATTGAGATTCCTAATCCCGCCATGTGTGTTGTGCCTTTCAGGGATGTTGTGGGCGCTTCAGCTTTTTCTGAAACCAAATCCCCTGCGCCCATCTGCCTGGGTAAGGATATCATCGGAAAACCCGTGGTGGTAGGACTTGAAAGAATGCCTCATCTGCTTATTGCCGGTGCCACAGGAACAGGTAAAAGCGTGGCGCTCAACGCGATGATCTGCAGCATTCTGTATAAATCAAGCCCTGACCAGGTTAAATTCATTATGATTGATCCCAAGCGTATTGAACTCTCATTGTTCAACGACATTCCTCATCTGATTACCCCTGTGATCACAGACATGAAAAAGGCCAATATTGCCCTTCAGTGGGTAGTCAGGGAAATGGAGCAGCGGTATGAGAAACTGGCCCTGCTGCATGTGCGAAACATAGAGCAGTACAATAAAAAAGTCCGGACCACTGATTTGTCACAGATGGATTTGTCGGATATGGACGAGGAATTTACCCCCTTTCCCTATATTGTCGTAATCATTGACGAACTGGCCGATCTGATGATGACCGCCAGCAAGGATATTGAATTTTCTTTGACCCGCATTGCCCAGATGGCAAGGGCTGCAGGCATCCACCTGATTCTGGCCACCC